>NZ_CAXAHB010000059.1:0-10698 GCF_963968385.1 uncultured Oceanicoccus sp. | reverse complement strand
AGCAGTAAAGGTTTAAGCGTTGTTATGACTATTAGTGCTGTAGATTTAACCGAACATGTTATTAAACCGACCCTCGAGTATTTGGGCATGCACTCACCAGCCGCTGAGAGGTTACTACTAGGCACCGCTGCTCAGGAATCTAATTTTGATCCTTTTTATCAACAGTGTGAAGACAATAACCAAGGTATCGGCATTTACCAGATCACTTCGACTCAACATCGCATTATATGGGATCAGTATTTAGCCTTTCATCCCGACCTGGCCAGTAAAGTTCGAGGCCTTGCCAGCCAGCATCAATTTTTAAACGACCCGGATCAAGAGTTAAAAATCAATCTGGCTTATAGTACGGCTATTGCCTGGGTTATTTATTTACGGTCTGAGCACCAACTACCTTCGGCTGATGATATTGATGGTCTGGGGCATTTTTGGGAGCAGAATTTCTGTCATCAAAACCCCTGCCACGCCAAAGATTTTTCTCGCTGGATTAATCGCTACGCTGCCTAACGCTTGTTTTTAGGCGCTTTGCAAAGCCCCCTCTAGACTAATCCCTATATCCCGCATCTTGGCTAATTTATAGCGCAATGTCCTTGGGCTTATGCCTAATTTTTCTGCTGTTTTTTTGCGCGAACCGCCTTCGCTTTTTAGGGTATTGACAATAATTTCAAATTCACGGCGCTGTAAGTCATCTTCCAATATATTATTGTTCGCCGATAAAATTTCTTCCGCTTCAGCGGCTGATGATGTACCCAAATTAATGGCTTGGCTATTAAATGGATTTAGCCGCAAATGGAAATCTGAAATAACCATGCCGGGCTGCATAATTAATGCGCGCTGAATAACATTGTCCAATTCACGAACATTGCCGGGCCATTGATGGCTATTTAGAGCCTGTATCGCTGTTTGATCAAGGTCAACCGGTGTACGACCCATTTTGGTAGTGTGTATGGTTAATAATTTTTTCGCTAAGGGCTCTATATCCTGCGTACGCTCGCGCAAAGGTAACCACTGCAACGGAAAAACACTTAAGCGATAAAATAAGTCCTCGCGGAACCGGCCGGCCTGTACTTCTGCTGCCAACTGTCTATTGGTGGTAGCAATAATTCGAACATCCAGATCAATGGTTTTACGACCGCCCAAGCGCTCTACTTCACGCTCTTGGATCACCCGCAAAATTTTTGCCTGCAAACCGACATCCATTTCTGAAATTTCATCTAGCAGTAAAGTACCGCCATTGGCCTGCTCAAATTTACCCGGCGCGCTGTTATAAGCACCTGTAAACGCACCCTTCTCATGGCCAAACAACATGCCCTCTAACATATTTTCAGGAATAGCCGCGCAGTTAATGGCGACAAAAGGTCGCTGTGCACGGGTTGATTGCTGATGAACATAACGGGCCAATACTTCTTTACCGGTTCCTGATTCGCCGCAAATCAATACGGTGGAATCTGTCTCTGCTACGCGTTTAGCCAATTGCAATAATTGTAAACTGGAAGGTTCAACCGCAATCGGTTGATCTTCGGCATTGACACTGGCTACACCAACATAACGACTAACCGTTTCTACCAAAAGTTGAGGTTTAAACGGTTTCACCAAATAATCGACAGCACCATGTCTAATCGCTTCAACCGACGCACTAACACTACCATAGGCAGTGATTAGCAATACCGGTAATTGTGGATATTGCCGGCGAATTTGTTTTAATAAGCCCAAACCATCCATTGCTCCCATATTGATATCTGAAACCACCATATCCAGGGCCTGATCGGGAATAATCGCTAATGCTTTTTCAGCACAATCCGCCTGAACCACTGAACAGCCGGCAATCTCCAGCGTATCCACCAAGGCTTCTCTTAAATCATGATCATCTTCAACAACCAAAACCATGGCATTTAGCTTGATTGGCGGGTGACTCATCGCATAACTCCGTCATTATCAACAGACTGATCACTGATTTTAGTGGCATCAGTCAGATCGTTAAAGATTGGCAGCGTTAACACGGCTGTGGTTCCTTTGCCGGCTTTGGAACGAAGTTCAAACCCACCATGATGAGCCTGAGCAACCGCTTTGACTACAGTCAGGCCTAAGCCTGTTCCCTGCGACTTGGTGGTAAAGAAAGGTTCTTGCAGATTTTTTAATACCGACGGTTCAATACCGGGGCCATTATCCGCAATCATTATTTGCAAATGCTTATCGTCTACAGTGCTCACTTTAATCGTCATGTCTACACCGCTACCGACTGACTGGATAGCGTTGTTAATCAAATTCATTAGCGCGCCAACCATACTATCGCGATTACATTGAATCATCGCCTCAGCACAATCGTTAGTCATGCTATAACTGGAATCACTGTTTTTAATAGAGACCTCCATAGCCGCCTCCAGCTGGCTGAGCAATTCACTGATAGCCATGGTATCGGTTAGCTTTACATCACCTTTAACAAAGATCAGCATATCTTTGACCTGTTGATCTAGGTGCGTTAAACGTGAAAGAATTTTTTCGGAAAACCGCCGGCTTTGGTCCTGAGTCAAATCCGAATCACAGAGGTGTCCGGCATAAAGCATGGCAGCAGAAAGCGGCGTGCGGATTTGATGAGCGACTGATGACATCATCCGACCCATCTCTGATAAACGACGATGACGATCAAGCCGGCGCTGTAATTCACGCGTTTCGGTCAGATCGGTCAGTAGAATCAGCTGACCCGGCTCACCCTGCATGGAGCGGGTAACCATGCTGATACGACGGCCATCTTTTAAGGAAATCTCATGACCATCATCGACTTGCGGGGCAAAAGATCGATGAATCACATCTCGCCATATTTCACCGAACAAAGGTTCACCTAAAAAATCCTCTGCCGCCGGGTTACAAGAAGTGACCACCCCCTTGCTATCCAGTACTACAACACCGGCCGGTAGTAAATGCAGCAGGCTTTCTAAACGGTTACTGACACGCTCTTTTTCCTTTAGCTCTTGTAAGCGCTGCTCGGCAACTTGATGAAGCTCTTGATTAAGCGAACCTACCCGCTGTTCCATTGCCTGATAGGTTTCCGCTAATTGCGCCGATACGCTATTAAAAACCTCAAAGGCTGACATCAGTTCTTCACGACTGCGGACAGGCTGTGCGGTATCGCTATCAACACCCTCTGCCGACTGGGCGACAGACGTCTTTGCAACTATAGGCTGGCTATTTTCAATAGCAGGGGATGACATAGCTTATTTCTCTCAGCAGAATTTTGACAATATTCGAGCTTTTGAGAGCTGTTGCAAACACCGTGCCGATTTAAAAATATCATTTAAAACAGAGGCTTAGTTATCCAGACAGCGGATGCAGTCAAGGAATTGGCAAGTCGAAACCAAGGCTTATTGGGCCATCAGATAACGGTCCTTGCTCAGTAGGCGTGATCAGAAGGGATGATTACTTACGCTGAAGATCGTATTTACGCATTTTCTCGACCAGCGTGGTACGGCGAATTTTTAGCTTTTCAGCAGCTCGGGCAACGATACCCGTACTGTCATCTAGGGCTTGCTGGATTAAACCGCGTTCAAGGTTGGTCAGATATTCTTTTAGATCAATACCATTGACCGGCAATAATGCAGTGCTTTCCATGGTTGCCATAGTGGGCATACCGTCGGACTGAGCCGATGCCGGAATAACCACATCTTCATCAGCCTCATCCACATGGCGGAATTTTTTCGGCAGTTCTTGCACCCCAACCACACCATAGGGGTGCAGAATGGCCATACGCTCTACCAGATTGGCCAGCTCTCTGACATTACCGGCCCATTCATGACGACATAGGGACATAATAGCGGCAGAGTTAAAACGAATGGAGCCGCGCTTTTCATTTTCCAGACGGGTGACCAATTCGTTTAACAATAGCGGAATATCTTCAACCCGCTCGCGCAGTGGCGGCATCTCGATGGGGAAGACATTAAGGCGGTAATAAAGGTCTTCGCGGAAACCGCCATCTCGAATCATATCTTCAAGCTGACGATGGGTAGCCGTGATAATTCGTACATCGGTTTGAATGGTTTTATTACCACCGATACGCTCAAAGCAGCGCTCCTGCAGCACACGCAGGATTTTAACCTGCATATCTAACGGCATATCACCGATTTCATCGAGAAATAAGGTGCCGCCCTGAGCCATTTCAAAACGCCCCGCCCTAGCGGTCACCGCACCGGTAAATGCACCTTTTTCGTGACCAAATAACTCGCTTTCCAGCAACTCGCGAGGTATTGCGCCACAGTTGACTGGAACAAAGGGCATATTGCGCCGATGGGAGTTGTAATGCAGTGTTCGGGCAACCACTTCCTTACCAGTACCCGATTCGCCGGTAATCAATACGGTGACATCTTTATCTGCCACCTGCGCCATCATTTCACGCACCTTCTGGATTTCACGGCTGGTGCCTACCAGGCTGCGAAATAACTGTACATCCCGCTGTTGAACACGGCCAGCATTGATATCGTACTGTTCCCTGTAAACCTGAGCGCGGTGCAGAGAATCGATAAATTTGTTATAGCTGGGCGGGAATTCCAACTGCGCAATCACCTTGTGCTGCAAATCGATATCCTCGACTTGATCCAGCTGATGCTCTCCCATCAGGATAATCGGGCAGGAACGATCCCACTGCTGTGTTTCTTGCAAACGTTGTTCAAGCGGGGAACCGCCGTTTTCACCAAAAACCAAGGCTTTGATCTGACGGGTGTTTTCCTTGGCCGCATCGCTGTTGGATACTTCTGCCCACTGCTGGCAGGAAAATGTCAGCGGGTTTTCACCTAAAAAATCTAAAATTACCTGCGCATCATGCCGACGCTGGTCATTATCGTCGATAACGATAATATTGTTGTCTTCCCACATGGATTGAAACTCTTGATATCTAACTATCTATCTATGCCAAAAAAGGGATATTTAGTTAAAGTTATTGTTAAAATTGTCAGCTTTTTGACTAAGCACTACTTTAACACGTAAAACGACCTAAATGCGCCAATTATTTTTGACAGGTCAAATTTATGGCGCATAAATTAAGATCTACAGGCTTAAATTGTTAGATTATTTGGCACTTAAGTAGCTAAAATTTCATCTCAACCGATGGCAGTTACCTCTCAATTACCATTTGTTGCAGATTTAAAGCCACTCGGTACGATTGGCATAACCTAGGCTCGCCTGCGGCAATCCGCCCATTGGCTATTGCAGCAGCCCATAACCAAGAATGGCCGGAAAACCGGCCATTGGAACACTGACTCATCAGTTGATCGCGTCTAAGCCTTAAGCAACGTCTTCTGCGATACCATCCCAGCCAGCCTTGATCGTACTCATCAAGGTCATCACTTCATCAACAATCTCTTCACTGCTACCGATATTGGCCGCCAATAAACGGCGCTGTATATAGTCATAAAGATCATCAAGGTTAGCGGCTAGCTCGCCATCGACTTCTTTATTCAAACTATCACGCAAACCGCCAACGATGGTAATTGCCTTGCCAATAGCCTCACCCCTATCGTTGACTGCGCTGCGCTGAATAGCGCCTTTGGCTTGAGCCAAACGCTGTAACACCCCTTCCATTAACATCTGTATCAAGCGATGCGGGGAGGCATCTTCAATACCTGAGTGAGTACTCACCTGCTGATACTGGGCTGAAGCTTTATTGAGCATAAGCGGTAATCCTGTGGTTAATAATGGCGGCCTGAAATATCTCTACTGCTGCTAACTATCGGACGACCATCCAATTACTTTAGCTAAATTTGAATCCTGCTTAGCTTTCCAACCACCGGCAAATAACTGATTATCAATTATTTTCCCTATGCAAAAGGACTTCAAACCAATTCTCTAGGCAGGATATATTTGATAATTACAAGTTTTGAATAAAAAGGTTAAAGATAACTAAAAGTGCGCCGATAGTCTCTCTGAGGACAATTAAAGGAAAACTGACCATGCCACAGATTATTAATACCAATATTGCATCTCTAAATGCTCAGCGCAATCTGGAGATATCGCAAGGGGCCATACAGACCTCGCTAGAACGTCTGTCTACAGGCCTTCGAATCAACACTGCCAAGGACGATGTGGCGGGGTTTGCCATGGTCGATCGATTCACCTCACAAATCCGAGGTCTGAATCAGGCCGCTCGCAACGCCAATGACGGTATCTCGGTATTGCAAGTGGCTGAGGGTGCGATGGGAGAGAGCATCAACATCCTGCAGCGTCTGCGGGAGCTGGCGATCCAAGCTACCAATGGTACTTATACCGTTGCCGATAGAGATAATTTCAACAAAGAGGTTGCTCAACTGCAACAAGAACTTACTCGAATTGCCGATACCACTCAATTCGGCACACAGAGACTGTTAGACGGCTCATTTGGTCAGCAAAGCCTGCAGATCGGTGCGAACGCTGAAGAAACTATTGATATTAATTTAGGTTCAGGTTTTGCTGCTGAGGATAATTCAGGTGGTTTTGCCGTTACTGCTGAAAAGCTAGAGGGCTTTTCAGACAAATCCAGAACAACTAGTTTTACAGCGAACCCAGGTGATTCAATCACCCTGTCTGCTATTGGTGGTAGCTCTAAAACGATCAGCTTAACTGATGGTATTAGCGCCAGAGATCTGGCCACAGCCTATAATGGACTGGCCGAACTCTCTGGCGTTAAGGCGACTACGGAAATAAATATTGGCAATTTCCCAACCTCAGCCGGGGATGTTATTAGTATCATGGTGGGTAAAATTACCTTTAGTGCCACTGCGTCAAGTGGCAACTCGTCAGCTGATATAGCCACAAAGTTGCTAACAGATCTTGAGCAAAAAGGTGGTCCTCCCACCGGTGTGACCATCACTGCCGATGGTAGTGGTGGTCTTGATATCATTGATACGGACGGTGACAATCTGGCATATGAACTGGACCTCACTAGCAGTAGCAAGATAACTATAAACGACGTTGAATTTGGAGGTGGAGGTGATTTTGAAATTACTCTAATCCATACAGGTAGTTTGGATTTCACCAATGCAGTTAGCACTCGAGACATTGAGCTAGAATTTGCTGGCATTGTTAGCGGTGGCGCTATTACTTTAGGTGACCCGTTAAGCGTCGCTTCTATCGATTTATCTACGGCAGAAGGCGCCCAGCAGGCCATAGGTATAACCGATGCCGCGATCACCACCATCAATAATAGCCGGGCCGACATAGCTGCGATACAAAACCGGCTTGAATCAACCATTTCGAACTTAAGCAATATTTCCGAGAATATCTCTGCAGCACGCTCCCAGATACAGGATGCTGATTTTGCCGAAGAAACAGCCAACTTGACCCGTAACCAGATTCTACAGCAAGCAGGTATTTCGATACTGTCACAGGCTAATGCGCTTCCGCAGCAAATTCTGGCTTTATTGCAGTAGCATTAGCAATCAGTAGCCCACGGATGCAAAGGTAAATAACTATGCTTAACAACATTGTTGATAGTCTGCAGGCGACGATAACCGCCCAAACTGCCAAGCCAATGCCATCTACCTCAGCTGAATTGGCACAAGCTGAACAGACTGAAGTCGTTGACCCGCAGCAACTGCAAGAAACTGCCAGCAAACTGACTGACTATTTTCACAACTTACAACGAACGCTATCTTTTAGTGTTTCAGATGAAACTGGGGCTATCGTCATTCAAGTTTACGATTCTGAAACGGAAGAGTTAATTCGAGAAATACCAACGGAGGAAAGCATTAAACTGGCAGCCTTTATGGAGCAACATAACACCAGCCTATTTCTAGACGAGCAAGCTTAAGTCACATAAAGAGGGCTGACATCAACCGGCCATCTGATTGACCCCCTTCAAACCATACTGGCAAGAAAAGCACCACAAGCCAATCTTATGGCACGATATATGCTCAATTTCATTTAAATCTTATCCACGTCAAACTTTCGGCTAAGAGTTGGCAGCGATATCTATTGAGAACGAGTAAATAATCATGGCCTCTATTACTTCATTGGGTGTTGGTTCAGGTTTAGATTTGGACAATCTGATTAGCAACATTCTTAGCGCTGAACGAGCACCAGCAGAAAACCGGCTTAACCTCCAAGAAACTGAGACTCAAGCCAGTATTTCAGCTTACGGTAGTTTAAAAAGCACTCTGGCCAACTTTCAACGCTCGCTGGACAATCTGGCTGATGCTGATTTTTTCTCCAGCCGAAAAACAACTGTCAGTGATCCGGAATCTTTCACCGCGATGGCAGATTCCAATGCTGAATCTGGCAGCTACAATATCCAAGTAATGGCATTAGCTAAGGCCAGCAAATTAGTCAGTACAGCTAATTATGATAATCCGAACGCCACTGTGGGTGAAGGCATACTCACTATAGGGTTGGTTGGTGGCAATAGCTTTGACGTTACTGTAGCTGCTGACGACAGCCTGGCTGACCTTGTCGATGCCATCAATAACGCCGCAAGCAATGTCGGCATTACCGCTAGCTTGTTAACTATTGATCTCGATACCAGTAATAACAACACCAATACTGAAATTGTATTGACATCTGATAACACTGGTGAAGCCAATCAAATCACCATCAGTGTGGTTGATACCGGTGATGGTGACAATATCAATGACAACGGTTTATCACAATTTCACTTTGCCGACAGTGGCCTCAATGCGACTGGCAACCAACTGACTAATGAAAGCACCGCCCAAGATGCACATATCACGGTTGATGGTTTTAATACCTATAGCTCAAGCAATGTATTTGATAGCGTAATCGATGGCGTAACAATAACTGCCGTCAGCGCTGATAATGACCCGCTAAACCCCTCCACGGCGAGACTTGATATAGCTGCTGATAACACAGCAGTAAAATCTGCAATAACCACCTTTGCGGCAAGCTATAACGAGCTGATGATGGTGATAAACGAACTGACCGACTACGACACTGAAACTGGGGACCGCGCGATCCTTGGCTCGGATTCAAGCGCACGTCTTATCGAACAACAGCTGCGCCGCATTATGACCAGCACTATCGAAGGCGCACCTGAAGATTTTAATCACCTGTCTTATCTTGGTTTTTCAACAAACCGAGATGGCACCATTAGCTTGACCGAGGAATCAACCAATAGCTACACGGCCAACCTCAACGATGCTCTATCTGCAAACTTTGATAAGTTTGGTAGCTTATTTTCTGGTGAGAATGGCGTAGCAACACAGCTGAATGCGTTGCTAGATTCTTTTTTACAGTCCGGCGGTACAATTGCTACCAGAGAAGCAACCCTGAAAGAAGAATTGAATGTTATTGAGCAGCAACGGCTTGATCTTGAGTTTCGACTGGAAAAAATCGAAGCACGCTATCGCTCCCAGTTTGCAGCTTTGGATCTTCTTGTCGGTCAACTTAACCAAACCGGCAATTTTCTCAGCGAACAACTCAAAGCCTCCGCCGGCATTATCAGCAGTATTGACAATGATTGAACCAATAGACCAAACCGATATCGGCGTTAGCTGGTATAAAATTCTGCAATTAACTGAGCAGTTCAAGCAGCTGACTGATGAGGGCTTATGGCCGGAAGCCTCTGCATTAGCGGTATTAAGGCATAAAACCATTACCCAACATTTTCAGCACTATCCGGTGGGACCAGCAACGGCTGAATTTTACGTTCAGCACTTAAATAATTTTATGCACCAAGAAGAGCTATTAAAACAACAGGCGATCAAGGCTAGAAAAATGGCTATGAAAGAAGGCATGATTATCAATACCAATAAAAAAGCGATTAATGCCTATAATACCCAAGCCTGATATCAACCCATCCATTATCAATCTTTCCGCTAGCGCAAGAAGTTAAACAACGATAGATTGCTAATCTTGGCAAAGCTTTGCTGTGCAGCTTGCAGGGTAAAGCTTTGCAGACTCAAGCGACTTAAGGCCTCGGTATAATCTAAGTCACGTAATTCCGACAGCACTTGCTGATTAATTATTTGAGTTTCTTCATGAAGTGATCTGACACTATCAAGAGTGTTCTGTCTGGCGCCTATTTGTGCTTTTATACTGGACAGATTATCTTCAGCAGCGTCTAGGTTGTTCAATGTACTTGCCAGAACCTCATCTAGAGTCAGCCTGTCAGCCGGAGAATTAGACAAGCCTTTTAAGGCCTTTGACAGTTTGGCTACCGTCGTTAACAACCCTTGCTTCTCAGTCGTATTAACGTAAAAACGGTCGCCGTCGGCCGGAGTGCCAGTCACGGTAATGGACCAACCCAGGTTTGTGATATCTGGCATTGCCGGTGACGTATCAATGGTATTGGCGTCGATCGTCATGGGACTACCCGTATCCGGTATAGGGTTTGCGTTAATTGGTGTACCCAAAACACCGTTATTTGCCAGAAAATCAGTTCGGCTATAGATATTATAAGAACCCCCAGTGGCGTCATCATAGACAACGATATAATCCTCTGAGTAGGCATTACGCGCATAATTGGTTTTTCCGTCAGTGGCATCAATAGTCTTATCGATATGGCTAGCGGTAATAGTCGCATCTGAATTATTACGTGACTCAACGCTGGTAGCCATGACTTTTGAAGCCGAATCTATATCCATAAACACAGACTGACCGCTATCGCTTGTCGCAATCTGGGTGGAATTAGAAATTTGCATCAAAGGTTGACCATCATCACCCTGATAAAGATATTCACCGGCTTCAGTTTTAACAAACGGTTGTACCTCGCCTTGATAACCGGCA
>NZ_CAXAHB010000058.1:0-10858 GCF_963968385.1 uncultured Oceanicoccus sp. | reverse complement strand
GCGTGGTGGTGTTAGAGGCACTAAAGGCTAATCGCTATGATTTTCGCAATGAGAATATCTCCAAACAATGGGCCACAAGTTATGACAGTCCAGCCATTCGTCAAGGCTTGCTAAAAAAGGCAATGATCGAACATAACAACCCTACTGGTATGCAATGCTTTCTGATCAATCAACGGCTCGGTAAATTTCAAGATCCGAGAGTCCGGCAGGCACTTAATCTTGCCTTTGATTATGAATGGTCAAATAAAAATTTGTTTTATGGTTTATATCAACGCAATAACAGCTTTTTTACCAACTCTGAATTGGCCTCGTCGGGTCTTCCCAAAGGCAGAGAACTGGAAATATTGCAGAGTCTGCGCGGCAACATACCTGAATCCGTATTCACTACCCCCTATACCAATCCGACCACCGATGGCAGTGGCAATAACCGCAACAACTTACGCCAAGCGGCAAAATTATTGAAGCAGGCAGGCTGGGTGGTCAAAGATAACCAACTGGTTTATCCCGAAACCGGTGAAGTGTTTACCATAGAAATGATCATTACCAGCCCCGCTTTCGAGCGTATTGTTAACCCCTATGCCAAAAACCTTAAAAGGCTGGGCATTAACATGACGGTTAAGCTGGTAGAAATATCCCAATATATTAATCGTATGCGGAAATTTGACTATGAAATGGTCACCCATGTTATTTCACAATCACTTTCACCAGGTAACGAACAATTAGACCTTTGGCATTCAAGCTTTGCTGATCGCGAAGGCAGTCGTAATTATTTAGGTATTAAAAATAAAGCGATTGATAAGCTGGTTGACCTGGTGATTACCTCACCCGATCGTGAAGAACTTGTCCTTCGCACTCGCGCACTCGATAGAGTCTTGTTGCACAATCATCTTGTAGTACCCCAATTTCACAGCGGCGCCCATCGCATTGCTTACTGGGATAAATTTGGCAAACCCGAACAGGCCCCTAAATATGATCCGGGCTATGAAATAGGTTTAATGACTTGGTGGATTGATCCTGCTAAAGAGCAGGCATTAAAGAACAAACACTCGGCAAATCAATAACAGAATTTTTATGGCCAATTATATACTGAGAAGATTACTGCTTATTGTGCCAACTTTATTTGGCATTATGGTGATTAATTTTCTGATCGTTCAGTCGGCCCCCGGTGGCCCGGTTGAGCAAATGATTGCCAAGATGCAGGGGCATGATCTCAGTGCCACGGCTCGCATTAGCGGCTCTTCGACTGGCGATGGTGGTCAACCATCGAGCAGCAGAGAACAGCAACAAGGGCTTGATCCAGAGGTAGTCGAGGCCATTGAAAAATTATATGGCTTTGATAAGCCGATGTCAGAGCGCTTTTGGGATATGGTGATTAACTATAGCCAGCTAGACTTTGGTGACAGCTTTTTCCGCAACACCTCCGTTATTGACTTAATCCTTGAAAAGCTGCCCGTCTCTATTTCATTAGGCCTGTGGAGCACCCTGCTGGTTTATCTGATCTCTATTCCTTTAGGTATTCACAAGGCGGTCAATCACGGCAATCGCTTCGATGTCTGGAGCAGCACCGTGATTACCATTAGTTACGCTATCCCCGGCTTTCTACTGGCGATTATGCTGATTGTGTTATTTGCTGGCGGCAACTATCTGGACTGGTTTCCGCTGCGCGGGCTCAGTTCTGATAACTTCGATGAGATGACCACCTTCGGCAAAATCAAAGATTATTTTTGGCATTTGGCATTACCACTAACCGCCTACACCATTGGCGGCTTTGCTACCTTAACCATGCTGACCAAAAACTCCTTTCTCGATGAAATCAATAAACACTATGTGATTACCGCCCGCGCCAAAGGGTTGGAAGAAAACAAAGTCCTATACCACCATGTATTCAGAAACGGCATGCTTATTATTATTGCCGGCTTTCCAGCGGCTTTTCTCGGGATGTTTTTTACTGGCTCCATGTTGATAGAAGTCATTTTTTCACTGGATGGTTTGGGTTTATTAGGCTATGAATCGGTTATCAACCGTGATTATCCGGTTATTTTTGGCACCTTGTTTATTTTTACCTTACTGGCATTACTGCTCAAACTGATTAGCGATCTCACCTATGTCTGGATCGATCCCCGTATTGATTTTGAATCGAGGGGCGGTTAACCATGTTTTTTAATAGTGATCATTTAAGCGCGATTAATCAACGCCGCTGGCTAACCTTCAAATCCAATAAGCGAGGCTACTACAGCACTTGGCTATTTTTACTGCTATTTATATTTAGTTTATTTGCTGAATTTATTGCCAACGACAAACCGATACTGGTGAGTTATGAAGGACAACTGTATTCACCGACCTTTTTTTCCTATCCGGAAGTCACCTTTGGTGGTGATTTTGAAACCGAAGCCGAGTACTCAGACCCCTATGTGGTGGATTTAATTAATGATAAAGGCTGGATGCTCTGGCCATTAATACCTTACAGCTATGATACCCATATCGCCGACTTAGCCACACCAGCACCCTCACCACCCAGCACACAAAACTGGCTGGGAACCGATGACCAAGCTCGAGATGTTTTTGCCCGGGTGATTTATGGTTTTAGAGTCTCAGTACTCTTTGCCCTGGCTTTAACACTGGGCAGTTCGGTAATTGGTATTGCGGCGGGGGCAATTCAGGGTTACTACGCCGGCACTATTGATTTAATCGGCCAGCGCTTTATCGAAATCTGGAGCGGACTACCGGTACTGTTTTTATTGATTATTCTCTCCAGTGTGATTACTCCCAGTATCTGGTGGTTGCTGGCCATTATGCTGCTATTTAGCTGGACGCAGCTGGTTGATGTGGTTAGGGCAGAATTTTTGCGAGGTCGCAATCTGGAATATGTCAAAGCGGCAAAAGCCATGGGCGTTAGCGATAGAGTAATTATGTTTCGACATATCTTGCCCAATGCCATTGTCGCCACCCTGACCTATATGCCGTTTATTTTAACCGGCGCTATCACCACGCTGACCTCGTTAGACTTTTTGGGCTTTGGTTTGCCGCCCGGTTCTGCTTCTCTTGGTGAGCTGGTGGCTCAAGGCAAAGGCAATTTACATGCTAGCTGGCTGGGTATAAGTGCCTTTGCCGCTCTCTCGATAATGTTAACGTTATTGGTATTTGTTGGTGAAGCCGTGCGCGACGCCCTCGATCCGAGGTTGGTCAAATGAGTTCTGCACAACCGCTATTAGAGGTTAAACAGCTATCCACGGATTTTATTCAGGGTAAGAACCTGACTCAGGCCGTTACCGACGTCAGTTTTAGTCTCGCCGCCGGCGAAACACTGGCCATCGTGGGTGAAAGTGGTTCCGGCAAATCGGTGACCGCGCATTCTATTTTACGCCTACTCCCCTATCCGGTAGCCAATCACCCCAGCGGCCAGATATTGTTTAACGGTAAAGATCTGCTCGGCATTAATCCGAAAAAAATGCGCAGCATCCGCGGCAACAATATCAGCATGATTTTTCAGGAACCCCTGACCGCATTGAACCCTTTGCATAAAGTCGGCGACCAAATTGCTGAAGTGATTACGCTGCATAAACCTTTACGTGCTGAAGCCTTAAAACAACGAGTGATCGAGTTATTAAGCCAAGTGGATATTGCCGGCGACAAGGCCAATGCCTATCCACATGAGCTCTCTGGCGGCCAACGTCAGCGTATAATGATTGCTATGGCTATTGCCAATGAACCCGAGCTACTGATTGCCGATGAGCCTACCACTGCTCTCGATGTGACGGTACAAGCGCAGATTTTAAGCTTACTTAAATCGATACAGCGCCGTATGGGGATGGCAATACTGTTAATTACTCATGATTTATCGGTGGTGAAAAAAGTCGCCGATAAGGTGGTGGTTATGCAACAGGGCAAACTCGTTGAACAAGCGGATACGCCAACCCTATTCTCAGCTCCACAGCACGATTATACCCAGTTATTATTAAACGCCGAGCCCAGTGGCGACCCTGTACCGGTCAAACAACAAGCTCAGCAGCCTCTGCTGGAAAGCCAAGGCCTTAGTGTTAACTTTGAACTCGGCAAACGCTGGTTCTTTCAACAGCCGAAATTATTTAATGCCGTTAAGCATGCAGATATTCGCATTCACTCCGGCCAAACTTTAGGTATTGTGGGTGAAAGTGGTTCAGGTAAAAGCACTTTGGCGATGGCGCTATTACGCATGGTCGATAGCGAGGGCGCTATTAACTTTCTCGATCATGCCATTGATCAATATGATCAAACAGCAATGCTACCCTTGCGTAAAGATATTCAAGTGGTTTTTCAGGACCCCTTTGGCAGTTTGAGCCCGCGGCTATGTATTGAAGACATTATTAGCGAAGGCTTAATGGTACATCAAAATCTGAGCCCGCAAGCAATTGAGCAAAAGGTGATCGATATGTTGCGGGAAGTGGGTCTAGACCCGGCTATTCGTCATCGCTACCCGCATGAATTTTCAGGTGGGCAACGCCAGCGAATTGCTATTGCCAGAGCGGTTATCCTTGAACCGAAATTGATTATTCTTGATGAACCCACTTCGGCACTGGATCGCTCTATTCAAGTACAGGTGCTGGATTTATTGAAAAACCTGCAAGCCAATCACCAACTAAGTTATATCTTTATCAGCCATGATTTACAGGTGGTACGCTCCATTAGCCACCATACCATTGTGATGAAAGAGGGCGAAATTATTGAAAGTGGTAGCAGTGAGGCTATTTTTAATCGTCCCCAGCAAAGTTATACCCAAAAATTACTAGCAGCCGCACTATCTCCAACCCTGTAAACCAATGCAGCATTCAAACTCTCTTTTTCAGACCCCGTTCGCAGAACTAGATCTTCACCGTATTCCCTCAGACGGAAGTCAGGCCAATAGCCTTAGAGCTTGGGATGCGGCCGACGAATTAATGCTTAATCACCTGGCGCAACAGCAACTGCCAGAGGTCAGCAGTAAACTGCTAATTATCAACGATGGTTTTGGTGCGCTTAGTGGTAGCTTGTCGGACTATTCTGTCACCAATTGGAACGACTCGTTGATTAGTCATCTTGCTTGCAAAGCCAATCTTAAGCGCAATCAACGAACAGCGCCGATTGATTTTCTACCAAGCACCGCCAAACCCAGTGGCCTATTTGATTTGGTGCTAATAAAAATACCAAAAACCTTGGCTTTACTAGAGCATCAGCTGATCACACTTAAACCTCATATTAATGACCACACGGTCATTATTGCCGGTGGTATGGTTAAGTATTTGCAAACATCACATCAGCAGTTATTTGAAAAATATCTTGGCAGTAGTACGACCTCCTTGGCGAGAAAAAAAGCCCGCCTGATTTTTTCAACCACTGAAAGAAGACAGCAAGCCAGCCAATCACCCTACCCTTTGAATAATTACTACTCACAGATCGATCTGCATATTAGCCAGCACGCCAATGTGTTTTCAAAAAACAAGCTGGATATAGGCACTGGTTTTATGTTGCAACAGTTCGATCAGCTACCTGACGGCAACCGTATAGTGGACCTTGGTTGCGGTAATGGCATCTTGGGTATTATGGCAAAGCGACAACAACCTAAGTGCCAGCTTTATTTTATCGATGAGTCTTATATGGCGGTAGAATCAGCTCGGAATAACTATTTTAATCAAAACAATCTGCAGTCACAGCAAGCCGAGGATAAAGATAATTTTCTGGTGAGTAACTGCCTTGAACAAACAACACTGGCCGATATTGATCTGATCCTTTGCAACCCGCCATTTCACCACGCTAATACCGTTGACGACCATATTGCTTGGCAGATGTTTAAACAGAGTTATAAGGCGTTAAAACAAGGCGGTCGACTATGGGTTGTTGGCAATCGTCACCTAGGCTATCACGTTAAACTTAAACGCTTATTCGGTCACTGTAAGACAGTGGCCAGTCATCATAAGTTTGTTGTGCTTGAGGCACAAAAAAACTCGCTTAATCTTGACTGATATACTGCTTCAATGCCCGTTGACGATTGTTAGCAGCACTAACCAGCCGGATAATGTCTTGTTCGTAATAATAAAACCACTCCCCCGAACCTTTAATCCGGCTAGCGGCATCATAAACCATCGCTTGATAGGTGGTGAGTAACTGGGCGTATTGCCGCTCACTCTCCATGCTTAGCTGATGCAGTGTGTCATATGTATCGGTAACGGCGAGAATAGCATCATCATTCATTTTATTGAGATAGCTTGCATATTGTTGCTCTGCTTTAGCTTTTGCAGTAGTCATCTTGCGATTAAATAACTGCGCACGATGCTCTGGCTTGATAATACTGATAGCTGCTGTATTGGCATGGGCGTTGGCCAAAGCCATAACACCCATAGCAAAGGCAATGATTAACAACACAAGAAAAACGATACTTACCCAGAAATGGCTACTGGACTGCTGGCGTAATAAACCGATTTGATCATCGAGACCAATATCGAGACCATTATCAAGACCAATGTCGCTGTCGTCATTATGATCAATCATTAGTTTGATCTCTCTACTAGCTTATCTAGCTTGGCCTTGCGCTGAACACTCTGGTCCTTGAGTTCATCGAGAGACTGATTATAAACATCAAGCCACTTTTTCGAGCCTTGATTCATGGCCGCAAGGTTGCTGCTACCGGATTTAATTGCGTTGATCAGTTTTTGTAAATCTTGCTCACGTGAGATCAAGAAATCCTGATAATCTAGCATTTTTTCCGCACTACAATTGTTAGTTAATTGATTAAGCTGTCTGGTATAGGCGGTAATTTTATCCAGCTCATTGCTACGGAAGTCGGTTAGCAGCATTAATTGCTGTTCTAACGCTATAAACTGTTGGCTAATGGGGTCATTGTCTTTTAGCTGGGAGGCCTCGGTTAAAACAGAAACTCTATGCAACATAACAGTCAATCCTGTCGCCATTACCGCGATAAACATCACTGAAATAGCGATGACTGCAATCATCAAGATTTTGTTAGTGGCCGCCTGTTTTTCAAGTTTACTTAATAAAGCAACCGGGGTTGATTCAGTCTCGCTCTCTTCCCTATGGTCGTAAGCCATGTATTTCTCCTGCGATAAAAGGGTTAATTAATTGATATTCACTGAATTAGCTATCCCAATCAGTCTAACTGATGCCAATAAGGATAATGGGTAAAATACAGTGCGGTTTTTATCTTGTACTGCTGATCCAGTTTTAGCGTCAGTAATTTTTTATAGTTGGCTAACTGTGATTGATACTCAGCGACTTCACGTTTGACAAATGCTGCTTTCGTTTCATCTTCTAATGGCATGGATGTTTTATAATCAACAATCCAGCATATTTTCGATTCATCAACAAAACAGCGATCAATAATAGATTTTTTTATCAGTCCATCGCTATTGGATAACAGGGCTAGTTCGGCATAGGACTGACTATGCTGTAGCGATAATAACCAACGGCCTTTATCGTCCTCCAAGGTATTATTGACTGCCCGGGAAATCTGTTCAATCGCTTTTGGCCATAACGATTCTATTAAGCCATGACTATGCAGTAAAGCCTGTAACCATTGTTGCTGTTGCCACTGATCTTTTTGTAACCAACAGTCAGTCCCCTGCTTGGCTAATAACTCAAAGATCCGATGGGTAATAGTCCCTACACACTGGGGTAATGGGTCGGATAAGACCACAGGGATATTTAATTCATTATTATCTGGTTTGTCAGCCATATCGTCCAGATAATACTCCTGTAGTGGATTGGGAAAGCTCCAAGCCGGTGACTGCCATGTAGCTGATAAGCGTTGCAATGTCTGGGCAGTCGCCGATGGATCAAAATCCAAGCCAAACTGTTCAGTGTTGCTTGCCACTACTGACTCATGCCACTGCACCTGACTTTCCAATATTGGCCAAGCGCACTTGATTAAACTGTTTTTAGGCGGTGCTTTGGGCAAATCGGTTTTAGTGTCTTTACTACTGGTTAATAAAATATGTAGTCGCTTGATCGCCCGTGTAGCCGCGACATAAAACAAACGGGTATTTTCTAATTGACTGCTTTGTTGTTGCTCAAAACGCAGATATCGATAGATGCTATCCTCTTCATCTCCGGTTGCCCCTAGAGGACTCATAATTAAACCTGAGCTATCGCCATCAGCAGATAGATATTCGCGCCACATTAATAGGGATTTGTCGTCACTGCGCGGCGATCTTGCCATACCGGGTAAGATAACACAGTCAAACTCCAGACCTTTGGCTTTATGAATGGTCATAATCTGTAAGCGACTGTCTGTCGTTTGTGGAGTAGCATATAACTGCTGCACGGCTTGCTCGAATTGATCAATAGCGGTTAAGTTGCCATTCATCTGATAGCGTTCTAACAAATCAAAATAGTCATCGATAAATTCAAACTCATCGCAACTATTAACAGTGGCTGCTCCACCCAAGGCCAACCAAATACCTTCAACCCAGCTGCGTGCTGTTTGTCGGCAACGTTGGCTAAAGGCGGCGGTTAATAGCTGATTAACCGCCGTCAGACGTTGGCGACTATGATGACTTAAATCAGCAAGCACAGCTTTATCTTGCATTGCAGACCATATCGAAACATGATTGGAGCAGGCCAATAGGTGATATATATCGCTATTGTTCATACCTAACCAGGGTGTTCTTAATAAAGCCGACCAACTGATTCGGTCAGCGGTATTAAACAGCGCTTTGGTCAAACTTAATAAATCGATAATTGGGCTATAACTGGCCAAAGGATCAATATCCGTCGCATGCCATGATAAGCCTGCGCGACTTAAGGCTGGAATAATATCTTTTAGATGAGAGCGATAACGCACCAGAATAGCGATGCTGCCTGTTGGGTTTTCAGCCTGGCTTTGCTGAATAAGCTCGACCGTCCTCTGCGCTTCTTGTTGTCGTGGTTGCTCGCCGATAAAACCTTCTAACGTAACCTGACTACTGGCCTCATTGCTCTTAAAGGCAACTGCCTGCTCAAAAGGTACGGCGCCCCGTGATAAATTTTCTACCGAGGGAAAAGCCTGAGTGAAGGTGGTATTGACCCAATTAACGATCACGGGATCAGAACGAAAATTAACCGTTAGTGGCAGATTATCTAACGGCACACCGTTAACACCCTGCGCTCTGGCTTCTAAAAACAGACCAACATTGGCCTCCCTAAAGCCGTAAATGGATTGCATACCATCACCTACAATAAACAGGGTGTTAGGTTTTTCTGGGTTGCCGTTATTATATTCAAACCAGCCCTCTAATAAGCGATGCAATAAACGAAACTGAGGGCTGGCGGTATCCTGAAACTCATCAACCAAAATATGGCAGAGCTGATGATCGAGTTTCATCGCTAATGCCGTCGGGTTTAAGCCGTCACCCAGAGCGGCCAAGGCTGCCATAGAGATCTGGCTATGGTCGACTTCGCCCTGCTGTTGGAAGATCAGTGTCAATTCAGCCACAAGCATGGGTAGTAATCGGGTTAATGACGCCAGGACTTGCCATTGCTGCTGATCAAACTCTGGTTTTGGTAGATGACGTAAGGCTAGCAATAACTGCAATAAACCAGAGTTGCTATCTAATGCCTGCAATAACTCAATGAAGTTGGACTTTAGTTGTTTCGCTAAAACCTTGTCGCCATCGCGAGTCTGGGTGGGAAAGCCGGTACCCTTATTAACGGTCTTGCGCCAATCATTAGAAGTTGTCAGTAGTATATCGGCAATAGCGCGCCAT
The DNA here is from genome assembly GCF_963968385.1 of uncultured Oceanicoccus sp. Taxonomy (NCBI): domain Bacteria; kingdom Pseudomonadati; phylum Pseudomonadota; class Gammaproteobacteria; order Cellvibrionales; family Spongiibacteraceae; genus Oceanicoccus; species uncultured Oceanicoccus sp. Next base: position 1,148 of record NZ_CAXAHB010000058.1, on the reverse strand, counting down.
TCGCTTAAGCTGGCCACATCAATGGCCGGTAACGCCTCAATACCCGCGAGTTGGGTGATTGATGATTCAGAATGCTCCGATTGCAAATTACAGCCAGCATAGTCAAAAAGAGGTAACAGCTCTGGCGCCAGCACTAACAATTCATCTTTAAGTTGCTGCAAAACATCAAGCACTAACTGCTGCAATGTCTGTTCGAGCCTGGCCTTGGCAGCTGCTGGATCGCTATTGATACCAATATGCAATAACCATTGATTACGACGCTCAAGCAGACCGATTAAAAGTCGCTCTGCTGTGGCCATATTGTTATCGACATGGCTCATCAGAACCATCAGGTCTTCGGCAACCGGAGAATTATGCTCCAGTTGTTGCAAAAAGTTTTGAACGGCTAGCCGATAGAATGCTTGTGGCTTGTCATTAATCTGTGGCTGGGCACCAAAGTTCGAGAGTATTGGCATCTGTCGCGTTAGGCTGGCGCAAAAACTGTCGATGGTTTGTATTTTGAGACGATTGGTATTTTCTAACAGCTGCCATTGGCATTGCTTGTCTCGCGCTAAAGCCTCTTTCGCCAGTTGCCAAGTTAATTTTTCATGACTCTTATCTGGCTCAGCAGCACGGGTGGCAAACCGCAAAGCATTGATAATACGGTGATGCATTTCAGCTGCAGCTTTGCGGGTAAAGGTAATCGCCAGTATATCTTCCGGTTGATTGGCTGTTGCTAATAGCTTTAATACCCGTTGACTTAACAGTTCAGTTTTACCGGAACCTGCCGGCGCAGTCACGCAAACAGACTTTAGCGGGTTAAGCGCGGCTAAACGCTGTGCATGATCAACCGGCAAATTCATAACACCTCCACCGGCTGATGCTTAATGCGACAGGTGCTACTAAGGTCACAGTATTGACAGGTTTTTACCGGCTGCTTGGGATCAACTGAGGCTTTACCGGCCATAAAATCAGCCGCCAGTGTCGCCAATACTTTTCCCCAATGCTGCTTGAGCTGATCCCAATCGATAACGCCTGCTTCAGTTTTATATTTATCTTGCCATTGCAACTTTGGCTCTGGCAATTGCTCAGCACCTACGCCCTTGAGCACACACCCATCGACACGGATTTGTGCGAAGGCAATGGCCCCGACATTTTCCCCGCCATTT
>NZ_CAXAHB010000057.1:0-10920 GCF_963968385.1 uncultured Oceanicoccus sp. | reverse complement strand
CGAGTAAAACTCTATGCCGGAGTGGTGAAATTGGTAGACACGTCGGATTCAAAATCCGATGCTAGCAATAGCGTGCCGGTTCAAGTCCGGCCTCCGGTACCACATATCGAAAAAGCCTTTTTACTCCTAGCCACACTTTTGACCTCTAGGGCCTTAAGTATGAAACCAGATTACACCTTACACGGCTGGCACCTCTCCTACTTTTCGGGAAAAACCCGCGGCTACTTAAACTTTAAGGATGTGGCGTTTAACGATAAGAAAGTGAATGCCTACGACCTCATGATCCGCATCCCGAAAAAAACCGGCGTGATGGTGATGCCAGTAATACAAACCCGCCAGGGTGAATGGTTACAAGACACCACCATAATTGTAGAAGAGCTCGAACGACGTCATCCAGAGTCAACTGTGGTGCCTAGTACACCAAGGCAGTTGATGGCATCCTTATTATTAGAAGCTTGGTTGGACGAGTGGTGGATACCGATTGGCATGCACTACCGCTGGTCATACCCTGAAAACTATCAGCTGTTTCTTCATGACGCCAGTACCGGTCTGCTACCTCATGCACCTAATTTCATTCGCCGGCCATTGGCAAAAAAAGTAGCCCGCACACTCAGAAATTTCCTGCCTCATGCCGGCGTTCGCGAAGAAAACTTCAGCGCCATGGAGTCATGGACGCATAAAATACTCGATGTGTTCGAACATCACTTTTCACAGTATGCATTTTTATTGGGGGATAAACCCTCGATAGCGGACTTTGCTTTATTGGGCCCGCTCTATGGACATTTAAATCGAGACCCTGCGCCCAAGCGAGACTTACTCGATGTACGCCCTCATTTACAAAACTGGGTAGAGCGTTGTCACGCAGGCGAAGGAAAACAAGGCAGTTACCTTGCCAATGATAAAATACCAGTAACGCTTACGCCTATTTTTGAAGCCATCTTCTCAGAGTTTTACCCGATGATTGACGGGATCAAAGCAAGCCTATCTGAGTACATACAAAAAAAGAATAAAAAAAGCGGCGACAACATTGGCCGCTCGGTAGGGCTTACCAGCACCACCATGGATGGCCAGCCCTTTACCCGTGCTGCCATGCCGTACAGCTTGTGGATGATACAGCGCATCCAAGCTATCTTTGAAGGCTTAACAGACGCCGATCAAGAATCTATTAACGAATGGACCGCTGAATTTAATCAAGCGGGAGTTATGTCCAAAGACTTGGGTCCAAAGCTGGTTCGCTCTAATGTGGCTACACGCTTGGCCTAAACTAATTACAGCTTACAAAACTGACAGAGCACCACCATACTGCTTAAAATTTTGTCAAAAAATAGATTGAATAGTAAAGCAAGCCAAAAACCAAGCAGCAGACGGCGCTGCTGATAGTTGATCCCTTCCTATCCAGCATTAGTTGGAAATAACATCAACAGCACACCATGGAAATGGTATAAAATTCAGCAAAATCATAAAAGAATTGCTAATCGCCACTTCACATTATTATCCGAAATTGGCATTATTAGACCGAATAACAACCACTTACCAACTCATTATGGAGAAAAAATGACTACGGGTATCAATAGCAAATTTGCCAAATACAGCAAAATAGCCTGGGGAATTTATACGCTACTAGCCATTGTGGTGATAGTGATACTGGTAACGGTTGTGGCCCAAGATAACGAAGAGCGGCTGTTCTATGGACTGATGACTGCTGCCTGTTCTTATGTGTTTCGCCCGACAGAAAAATTCTTCAAAAAACAGGTCATGAGATTTATTGATACTGATGAAGAAACAGATAAAGAATAACCCCCCTTAAATCAAAATTTCCGACAGTGCCCGCATACGGCAGATACCCTCGGATGGATTGCAATTTTATTAAAGAAATTGTCATAACTATTGTCATAACTAGGGCATTTTAATTTATCACCTCACTAACACTTATTCTATGCTGACTGAATCGCGCCAAAGACCTACTTGGAGCGGTTTAGCGCTCGACGCTTAATTTCGAAAACTATATAATTACCCTTTCGCCTCTGCTGATCTACAGAGTTATATTATTAATTAAAGCTATTTTATATTAGATCCCTTATTTGGAGCTCAAGATGCACAACCCCTTATCAGATATTGAATCTTTGGATGCTATTCTCCCCGATGATCCTCTGTTAATGATGGGAGCAGGTCCGGTACCTATCTCACCAAGGGTTGCTGCTGCCAACGGAATCGTCATCAATCACCTTGGCGACACCATGGCGCAAATTGTTGAGCAAGTCAAAGTCATGTCTCGCTATGTGTTCCAAACCAACACCCACCATATTATGGGTGTTGCTGGCCCCGGGTCGGCAGCAATGGAAATGGCCATTGCTAATTTAGTGGTGCCCAATAGCAAGGTTCTTGCGCTATGCAATGGTTTCTTTAGTAACCGTTTAGCTGAAATGGCCACCAGAAATCAGGCTGAAGTGGTGCGAGTAGATTCTGAGCATGGCAAGGCGATTGATATCGATGCCGTGACCGAAGCCATTAAACTGCACAGACCGAAAGTGCTTACCGTGGTACAGGGCGAAACCTCGAATACCGTTTACAATGCCTGCCTGCCAGAGGTTTGCCGCATCGCTCATGAATATGAGTGTCTGGTGATTATCGACGCCGTATGTACGTTTAGTACGATGCCATTAGAAATGGATAACTGGGGAGTGGATGCTGTTATCACTGGCGGTCAAAAAGGTTTAAGCTCGATTCCTGGCGTGTCGTTAATCGCTTTTTCAGAAATGGCTTGGGATTTAATCTGCCAGCGTACGGATGTGCTGCGGCACTGGTGTTTAGATGCCAAACTGGCAGATCAATTTTGGTACAAAAAATCATACCACTACACAGCGCCGGTATCAGGTATTTTAGCCATCCATGAAGCGCTGCGTTTGGTTTGTGAAGAGACTCTACCCGCTCGTTTTGATAGACACTCAAAATGCTCGCAAGCGTTACAAGCCGGTATAGAAGGTTTGGGCCTATCACTCTACGTGGATCCAGCGTCACGCCTAAATTCAGTGGTTGGCATTAATCTTCCGGAAAATGTTAATCAAAAAGAATTGCTGCAATTGATATCCAAAGAGTACGGTGTGGAAATTGCGGGGTCATTCGGGCTGGATATTGTGCGTATAGGTCAAATGGGCGAACAGTGTCGGGCGCATAATATATTCCGCACCGTCCACGCACTAGGGTCCAGCTTGAAAAGACTAGGATGTAGCATTGATTTACCTACCGGCATGGCTGAGTTGGAACGCAGAATCGAGACTTTTGTACCCGAATAGAGTTACTCCCCTCAGGCCGTGGTAAAAATATTGACGTTGGAGAAATAACTATCATCTGTGACGTCGATCAGATGTTAAGTTTAGTAATTGTCCGGAATCAGACCCTTTTTGTCGGCATAGAAGGCCTGGATTTTTTCAAGATCAGCCTCGATATCGCCAGTAGGATAAAAAACGGGACCAAAACCGATGGATTTGGTTGAGCTATCAACATAACCCAACACTATTGGCACATTGGCCGCAATGGCAATGTGGTAAAAGCCAGTTTTCCAACCAACCGTTTTGTCACGGGTGCCTTCGGGTGCAATGATCACGCTGAGTTCGTCAACACTGTTAAAGTAGTCAGCCATTTGTTCTACAACATTATTAGATTTACTGCGATCAACAGGAATACCGCCCAAGCGTATCATCAAACCCCTGATCGGAAATCTAAACAACGTATCCTTACCCAACCAGCGAGTGTTATACCTCATTTTGAAACCAAACAGCAGGAATAGGACAAAATCCCAGTTGCTAGTATGAGGGGCTCCAATCACAAGGCATTTATTCAATAAAGGCACCTGATTGACGGCACGCCAACCAATCAGTTTCAGCAGCAATATCGACAAATATCGTAATAACGTACTGATAACCGGCGCGACAAATAGAGTAGATTTCAATTCTGTAATATTGGATGCCATAAGCAACTGTTGCTCGCTACTATTTTACAGATTGCAACTGAATTTTCTGATCTTGAATTTATGGTTAGTCATCATAGCTCACCGTATCGCCCTTGGCTGTGGCCTGTGCCGTTGCATGCACATCGGACATACTCAACATGCCGGCATTCCATGTCGCCATATAATTTAAACTATCTTGCACACTGTGGTCACGACTGTACAGCAACATAGCTTTGGTGCCACGAATAGCCAACGGTGATTTTGAGGCGATAGTTTTAGCCATTTCGTTAACCCCTGCCAGCATGGCTTCGCGATCCTGATAGACATGATTAACCAAGCCTAGAGAAAGCGCTTCATCGGCCGTTACGGTACGACCGGTATAAGCCAATTCGCGCATTTGACCATCACCGATAATATAAGGCAACCGCTGCAAGGTACCCACATCAGCCGTCATCCCTATATCGATTTCCTTGATAGAAAAATAGGCATCAGCGCTACAGTAACGCATATCGCAGCAGCTAATCATATCAATGCCACCACCAATACAGGTGTAGTGGATAGCAGCCAACACCGGCTTTCTGCACTGCTCTATAGCTGTGAGGTTACCCTGTAGTGTAAGAATTTTTTGCCGGAACATTTCAGATCGTCGAGCCAGATCACTTATCTCAGTATTCACCAACTCCCCAAACATGGCTAAATCAATACCCGCACAAAAATGCTTGCCCTCACCAGAGAGGATAATTACTCTGACTTCTGGCTCGGCATCCAACCAGTTAAAACAAACTTCTAACTCATCCCACATATCGGAATTTATCGAGTTTGCCTTATCGGGGCGATTAAGAGCAACGTGGGCAATATGATCGCTGATATCAATTGATAGTGTGCTAAGCGTTGGTTTAATCATAGAAATAGTCAATCTTTAATTTGTAAGGACACAGGCCAGGGTTGCTTGTAATCATCAATACTTAATTCGCGCAGAGTTTTGTAATTGCCATCAACGGTTCCCAGATATAAAAAACCGACAATACTTTCATTCGTCTGCAAACCCAGACCTTGCATCACCGTAGTGTCAAAAGCATTAGGGCCGGTGCGCCAAACACCGGCATAACCTTGGGCATGGGCAGCCAACAATAGACCATGAGCAGCACAACCAGCGGAAATCACCTGTTCTACAGCGGGCACTTTCGGGTGTTCTTTGATTCTGGCAATAACGGTAATAATTAATGGGGCTCGCAAGGGTTTGGCGGCTAATTTGGCGATTTCTTGGTCGGTCATTGCTGACTCACCTGCCTGCCGTCTACGCAACTTTGCGGACTTAACAAACAGCTGACCCAAGTCATGGCGACTATCACCACGGATAGTCAAAAAACGCCAAGGACGAAGCCACATATGATCTGGAGCTCTTAAGGCCGCCTTAAACATATTCTCCAACACTTCATCTGTAGGAGCGGGCTCACAGAGTTTAGACGCTGAGTTTCGGCTGTGTAATAAGCTGAGCGCATCCATAGGGTCAGTCTATAATTTTGCAGTTTAGTGAACGGCACATACTAGTTACTATGGCCTCCACAATCAAGTGTACAGACACTAGCGCCCATAGATATCGACACAATCAAGCTTGCAACTCTGCAGAGCGAGCTATGACCTTTATGACACCTCCAACAACCCTGCATAAGGAGATTCGAGCTCGAGGTTAATAGCAAGCGCATAACCCGGCACACTGATTTTGCTGGTGGAGAAGTCGAGGTCATCACTATCGAGTACATGATGATCAAATTTATAGATCGGTTGCGCCTCGCCATTTTGAGCGGATTCATCATAGGCAGCGGCCCGCTCTAGCACGGTCTCATTGCGGGTTTTATAAGTCGTCATGGCCTCTGAGCCGTATTTTTTGGCCAGCATTTTGTCAACAATATGAGGAGCAATCACCGTGGCCGAAGCGTTATTGCCACCAAAGCCTTTTGAGTTAAGAATGCAACAATCGATATCTTGGGCGCCGACATCCATATGGGCGCTACCTAATTGCAGGTTGCTACGGTGAACATCATCAGCGATATGGTCAATGGTGGCTATACCGGGAATTATACCCTCTGACCAAACACCCAAAGTAGCCATTAGCTGGTCACCGGCGGATACACCCAGAGAGTGCCCCACATAAGCTTTGATCGCAGCTACTGGCCAGTTTTCTATGCCAAACAGTTTCGCGGTTTCGTTCAGGATATGAGATTCAGTGACGCGGTTTTGCGGTGTGCTGGAACCATGAGCCTGCACAAAAGAGCGCTGCCTAATGGATTTATCGCCTAATAGGGCGCGCACCGAAGCAACAGCTTTTGTCATAGTAATATAGTTGCCTGCACCCGGCGATGATATAGATTTTTTATGACCATCAGCGCTGACAAAAGCATCGGTCACAGCACCGTGTACATTGGCGCCTAATGCCATCGCTAATTCATCATCCATCAGCACAAAAAACTGCGAAGACTCGGCTATGGTAAAACCGCAGTTGCTACTAAAGGGTCTGGCTGCACGACGGTAGTTAGCGCTAGTTAGACCCAATTTAGCATCTAGATCTAACAGGTCCTTATCGGTGGCTAAAGCACCCATCGAGCAATAGCCCTCGATCACATCCGGCTCAATCGGAGCCTCGCTATTACCGACAACTACCACACGGGCAACGCCATTTTTGATATCGTTAACAGCCTGACGAAGGTTATATAAAAAAGAAGCGCAGGCACCCATATAAGCACCGGTATTACCGATACTGCCTAGCACATAGGCGTTGATAAAGTCGGCGGGCATTTCCGCTAAACCTAAGGGGCAATGCTTGGAGGTGGTGCGCTTATCGTTATAACGCGCGCCTATCATACCGCCATAACCCTGCGGATCTAACTGCCCCATTGAACTACCGGCATAAACACTGATTTGATCGGGAGGCACATGCTGACAAACGACACCCCAATCAATACCCATCGATTGCACAGCATCGGAAGCGCCATAAACAGCCATTTGCAGGCCGCGAGGATGACTTCGCGCTGGGTATAAAGTACCGGGATCAAAACCACTGGGTAACTGCCCCGCTGCTTGCACAGCGATATCACGTCGTGTTGGCAACATAAATTTAGTGTCGCCCTGAATATCCACTCGGACCATCTTGTCTTCGATATCGATGATGCTCCAGTTTTCAGGGATATACTTTGGCAGGTTGCGAGCCTTAGTAATAAAACTGGCGGATTCATTACCGCAAACGCTGACGGGCATGCGCTTATTAATATCGATACCGTCTACTTTAAAACGCTGCTCTTCGATGCGACGAATCAAAGTATGATCACGGATAAACTGTTGTTGTTGCTCGCTACCATCAAATCCCAGTTTCATTAAGCTGGCAAGGCTGCGATAGGTCTGATCGACTTTAACCTTGGGCAGTGAATCCAGTATCAAGCGACGATAAGCGTGGTGAAAAGAACTTCTGCCGGCAGTATTAATGCCACCAAAACCAGTGATAATAGGGATCCGTGCCATATTTTATCCTTTTAGAGTGATACTGCGGGCTACCAAATGATGTGTCCATTCAGTAACATTTTACTCTGAAAACAGCTATCAAAATAAAACAAAAAGGACATATAATAGTTCTATTACGCCAAATCTACCTTTGGGTCATTGTTGATGCAACGTATCACTCTTCTAGCTCCACCTGCGTGTCTGGTAACGAGTATTAGCCTGCCATTAGAGATTTTAAATGCCGCCAATGAACTGGCACGTACCCGCAACCGAAAACACCCTCGCTTGCAGATTGACATTGTTAGTCAGGATGTTGGGCCAGTAGTGACAGCGGGTGGTTTGAGTGTTGTCGCCTCGGCAACGCCGAACATGATTGAGCAAACAGATTTGGTGATTATCCCCTCGTTATGGCGCAGCCCCGTTAAGAATTTAATCCGGCATCGCTGGATAATGCCTTGGCTACAACGCTTGGCCAAGCAGCAAAGTTTAATTTGCGCGGTGGGTACCAGTAGTTACTTTCTGGCTGAAGCCGGCCTGCTAGATCATCAGCCGGCCACCACACATTGGCATTACTGTGATCAATTTGCCGAACGCTATCCGAAAGTAGATTTAAAAAGGCAATATTTAATCACTCAGGCCAATACTATTTATTGTGTTGGCAGCGTTAACTCCATTGCAGACTTGATGGTGCATTTTATCCAACGCCACTATGGTCAGACGATTGCCCGTCAAGTTGAGGCGCAATTCTCACCCGAGATTCGTCGCCCTTTTGCCAATCATGCGTATGTAGAAGAAGCGAGCAAACCACATCAGGATGAAACCATTATTGAGGCACAAGAATGGTTGCAAAGACACCTTCGGCAACCTATTAATTTAGCTGCACTAGCCAAGCAACTGCAACTTAGCCCACGCACCTTTAACCGACGTTTTAAGCAAGCGGTTGGCATAACAGCCGGTGACTATCTGCAACGTCAGCGTTTGGATAATGCTCGTGAATTATTGCGCACCAGTAACTTTAGTGTTCAGGAAGTCGCTTATGCATCGGGTTATTTAGACAGTAGTTATTTTTGTGGACGTTTTAAGAAGGCGATGGGGCAAACACCATTGGCCTATCGAAAATCAGTACGGGGAAAGTTATTTAAAGTGATATAAAAATTGATTTAATCAATCACTGCCTCGCCTTTACGAGGAAGAAGCTAGGTTTGATCTAGCTTCGCTTCCATCCATCCCGAACCAAAACAATACCCTGCGCTTGCAGTTTGTCCCTAATCTCATCCGCTAAACCATAATCCTTGTTTTGTCTTGCTTGCTGCATATGGGCTATTTGTTTATCAATATCCGCATCCGACAGTTCGCCGTCGGCCGCCTCGATATAAAACCAATCCGATGGATTTTGCTGTAACAAACCCATCAAACCAGCCGCTTTGATAAAACGTGATTTGAGTTGGGCCTGTTCATTACCGGTTGTCGCCTTCATCTTTTTACCCAGAGCATGAAGCTCACGAATCGCAACAGGTGTATTTAAATCGTCTAATAGGGCCTGATAAATGGCTTCACCGGTAATATCGATCTCGTTATCTACAGCAACATCAGCGACTGATTGTAAATAGCCATAGAGCTTATCCAATGTTTTCTTAGCGGTATCCAGAGTATCGACACTAAAATTTAATTCCGAACGATAATGCGCCGATAGAATAGTAAAACGCAGAACCTCACCTGGATAATGCGCTAACAGATCCTTGACCATTTTAAAATTGCCCAAGGACTTGGACATCTTTTCCCCATCAATATTGACATAGGCATTATGCATCCAGTAACGCACAAACTGCTCGCCATCATGGGCACAGGTGCTTTGGGCAATTTCGTTTTCGTGATGCGGAAATTGCAAGTCAATACCACCACCATGAATATCAATGGTATTGCCAAGATGCTTTTCGATCATCGCTGAACATTCAAGATGCCAGCCGGGACGACCCCGACCCCAAGGACTATCCCAACCAGGCTCTTCTGGGGACGAAGGCTTCCATAGTACAAAGTCTCCGGCATACTTCTTATAGGCAGCCACTTCAACACGGGCACCGGCCAACATATCTTCCAATGAACGCTTGGCTAGCTGGCCGTAATCATCCATCGATTGCACATCAAACAACACATGCCCTTCAGCAGCATAGGCATGACCCTTTTCAACCAGAGTACTGACCATGGCAATCATTTCATCCACATGATCCGTAGCAAAGGGCACAATATCAGGCTCAAGGTTATTCAGCTCCGCCATATCATCGAAGTAAGCTTTGGTATAGCGGTTGGTAATTTCGCTAATCGCTTCGTTATTGTCTTTCGCCGCCTGCATAATTTTGTCGTCAATATCAGTAATATTACGGGCATAGATAACGTTGCTATAAAGGGTTTTTAACAGGCGATACAGCGTATCGAAGACCACAACCGGGCGGGCATTGCCAATATGAACGCGGTTATAGACGGTAGGACCACAGACATACATTTTGACTGTATCCGCATCGATCGGGGTAAAGACTTCTTTTTCGCCGCTATAGCTGTTGTAAACTTTTAAGGTCATAGTGTTATAAATCGTTATTAATCAATCGTGCCAATAATTGCATAATAGCCATTAAAACGCACTGTTTCTTTGCCGCGACAATAAATTCCGGAGTTTAATAATCGGTGATTAATATATCCATATTGGTCAGCCTATTTTTTGGCGCATGCCATCCATGCTGCGCTAACATAGGCGCTCGACCATCATTTTTTGCTCAGGTTGATTATCTTACCATTGTCATGATGACCCTATTAGCGAATCGAAATCATGAAATATTCACCTTATTAGCTTAATTAGGATGATTATGTCCATTGTAACATTGGAAACCCATGGCACCGTCGCCTTGCTAACCATGAATAACGGTGAAAACAGGCAGGATTTGGCGTTTGCAAATGCCATGTTGTCTGCCTTGCAAGAAGCCATTGTTAATAAACATCACAAAGCCTTGGTATTGTATTCCAGTGATCCAAAATCATGGAACCAAGGTATAAGCATCAACTGGCTGATGCAGTCCATGCAAATCGTCCATCAAAAGGACATAAAAAAACATTGATGTATAAAATGAGCGAGGTATCTTCGACACTTTTATTGGCTCTGATCCCAACTATTGTAGCCATTTCCGGTCATGCGTTTGGTAATGGTGCAATTTTATCGTGAGCCTGTGATTGTCTTATGATGCATAGCGATCGCGGTTATTTCTGCTTGCCTGAAGTCGATCTTTAGTATGGTAAGCATAAGCAACGCCTGCATAGACATAGCATTGAAACGACAAAATAAGAAGATAAAGATTATATCGATCAGTTAAGGCCGACCGTGCAAATAGACAGATATTATAAAAGTGGTGTAAACAGCACGTCGTGATTAACTTCGATTTACAGCTAGTTTAATACTCTCAAATTTAACCAAAGAAAGACAATTTAAC
>NZ_CAXAHB010000056.1:0-10995 GCF_963968385.1 uncultured Oceanicoccus sp. | reverse complement strand
CCGGACGAAGAAATCGGAATCATACCGTTTTCCTAGCGCTACAGAAATGCTAATTACCGACTTTTCACCAACTATAGCAATAGAACCTTAGGCCCAACTGCCTGTATAATGGCCAGCCTTTGCCATCACTGATGGCGGCAACACAACTATTATAAATACACCAAGAGCAATAAAGTGACCACGCCAACAGCAACGCCGTCAAATACCAAGACCTTCCAGGGCTTGATTCTCGCTTTGCAGCAATATTGGGCAGCCCAAGGCTGTGTGATTTTGCAACCATTGGATATGGAAGTCGGAGCGGGCACGTTTCACCCCGGCACCTTTTTGCGCGCCATTGGCCCTGAAAGCTGGAATGCCGCTTATGTGCAGCCTTGTCGCCGCCCTACGGATGGCCGCTATGGCGAAAACCCCAATCGCCTGCAGCATTACTACCAATATCAAGTAGTGATGAAGCCCAACCCTGCCAATATTCAAGCATTGTATCTGGATTCACTGCGCGCTTTGGGCATCGATCCTTTAACTCACGATATTCGTTTTGTCGAAGATAACTGGGAATCACCTACTTTGGGCGCTTGGGGATTGGGCTGGGAAGTGTGGTTAAACGGTATGGAAGTCACTCAGTTTACCTACTTTCAACAGGTAGGCGGGCTGGAATGCTATCCCGTAACCGGTGAAATCACTTATGGCCTTGAACGTATCGCCATGTATTTGCAGGGCGTCGACAGCATTTATGATCTGGTCTGGACCGAAGGCCCCGAAGGTATCGTTACCTACGGCGATGTGTTCCACCAAAATGAAGTGGAAATGTCGACCTTTAACTTTGAAGAAGCCGATATTGAACAACTATTTAACCACTTCGATCACTACGAGGCAGAAAGCCAGCGCTTGATTGAAAAAAGCTTGCCCTTGCCCGCTTATGAAATGGTCATGAAAGCCTCTCACGCTTTTAACTTACTCGATGCCCGCCATGCTATTTCGGTCACCGAACGCCAGCGTTTTATTTTGCGGGTTCGCACTTTAGCTCGTGGCGTAGCACAGGCTTATTTTGATGCCCGTAAAAATCTGGGCTTCCCCCTTGCGCCGGAGCATTTGCGCAACGAAGTTTTAGCCGCCACGGGGGACGAATCATAATGTCTGACTTTCTAGTTGAAATTGGCACTGAAGAATTGCCGCCTACAGCGCTGTTAACCCTGTCCAAGCATTTTACCGAGCAAGTAAAAAAAGGCGTTGCGGCTGAAGCGCTCAATTTTTCCAACATAGAAAGCTATGCCACACCACGCCGTTTGGCGGTGGTTATTAGCGGCATCGATGCAAAAACACCGGAAAAAAACATCGTCGCTTGGGGTCCACCGAAAAAAATTGCCTATGATGATAACGGCAAGCCCACTAAAGCGGCCGAGGCTTTTGCTAAAAAAAATGGCATCAATATTGATGATGTCCAAGTTGAACATGACGGCAAAGCGGACAAGCTAGTTTATCGCTCGATTAAACCGGGCAAAGACGCCACTGAGCTTTTGCCGGCTATCGTACAAGCCGCTCTGGATAAACTGCCTATTGCCAAGCGGATGCGCTGGGGTGCCAGCCGTACCGAATTTGTTCGCCCGGCACAGTGGCTGGTTATGATGCTGGATGACCAAGTCATTGACTGTGAAATCCTAGGCTTTAAAGCCGGCAATATCACCCGCGGTCACCGCTTCCACTGCGATAGCCCATTAGAAATTGCCAACCCTTCTGCCTATGCTTCGCTATTGGAAAGTCGTGGGCATATTATTCCGAGCTTTGAAAAGCGTCGCGAGATGATTCGGGAGCAGGTAACGACTGAAGGTGAAAAAGTCGGTGGTATTGCCGTTATTGGGAATGATTTACTCGATGAAGTCACCGGTCTGGTTGAATGGCCTGTTGCTTTAACCGGTAGTTTTGAATCACGCTTTTTGGATGTTCCCGCTGAAGCATTAATTTCTTCAATGAAAGAACACCAAAAATATTTTCATATAGAAAACAACGACGGCGACTTACTGCCGCATTTTATTACCGTCTCTAATATTGTCAGCAACGACCCCGCCCAAGTTATCAGTGGTAATGAGCGCGTGATTCGCCCGCGCCTGAGTGACGCGGCGTTCTTCTTTGAAACTGACAAAAAAATTAAACTCGAAGCCCGTTTAGAAAACCTGAAAAACGTGGTTTTCCAAACCAAGCTCGGCAGCCTTTATGACAAAACCCAACGGGTATTATCATTGGCCGCGGATATTGCCAACACCATTGGCAGCAATCCCGACCATGCTCGTCGTGCTGCCGAACTCAGCAAGACCGATCTGGTTTCCGATATGGTATTGGAATTCGATAAGATGCAAGGTATCGCCGGCTGCTATTACGCGCTGGCCGATGGTGAACCGGCAGAAGTCGCCAACGCTATTAAAGATCAATACCTGCCGAAATTTGCCGGTGACCAATTACCGGAAAGTTTAACTGGCTGTGCTATAGCACTGGCCGATCGACTCGACACCATCGTCGGAATTTTTGGTATTGGCCAACCGCCGACTGGCTCAAAAGATCCTTTTGCGCTTCGTCGCGCCACGGTTGGCGTATTAAGAATCATTGTTGAAAAACAACTGGATATCGATTTGCGTGAGCTATTACAGCAGGCTCAACAACAGCATAACCATCTCCCTGCAGGCGATGGGCTCGTCGATACAGTGCTGACCTATATGCTCGAACGCTTTCGCGCCTGGTATGAAGAAGAAAATATTTCAGCTGAAGTGTTCCTCGCTGTTTCTGCTAAAAACCTATCGCAGCCGTTAGATATCAATCAACGGGTACAGGCGGTACATAGCTTTAGCCAATTGGCCGAAGCGCAAGCATTGGCGGCTGCTAACAAGCGTGTGTCTAACATTCTTGCCAAGCTTGATGACGAAGCCGTTATTGGCGCTGTTGATACCAGCCTGCTAGTAGACGACGCTGAAAAAACTCTGGCCGAGCTAGTACAGAGCAAAGCGGCTGTGGTTGAGCCCTTATTTAAGCAGCGCCAATATAAACAGGCGCTTGCTAATCTGGCCGATTTACGGGAACCTGTTGATAAATTCTTTGAGCATGTAATGGTAATGGTCGATGATAAGGCGCTAAAAAATAATCGTCTGGCGCTATTAAAACAACTCCGTGATTTATTTTTAGAAGTAGCGGATATTTCACTGCTGGTACCGGCAAAATAGGTATTACAGTGAAACTCATCATTCTCGATAGAGATGGCGTAATTAATCAAGACTCCGATCATTTTGTAAAAAGTGCTGACGAGTGGATGCCTATTTCGGGTAGCATTGCCGCTATCGCTCGCTTATCCAAAGCGGGTTTTACCGTTGTCGTCGCTACCAATCAATCCGGCTTAGGCCGCGGACTATTTCAGCCTGCCGATCTGGAAGCCATGCATAAGAAAATGCATACCATGGTGAAGGCGGCTGGTGGTGAAATTGCCGCTGTCGTTTATTGCCCGCACCATCCGGATGAAAATTGTGATTGCCGAAAACCAAAAGCGGGCTTGATCACGCAAATAGAACAACAACTGACTATCTCGGCTAAAGGCGCTATCACTATTGGCGACTCCCTGCGTGATTTACAAGCTGGCCTTAAAAAAGGCTGTATCCCCGTATTAGTTAAAACCGGAAAAGGACAAAAGACGTTGCAAACCATTATTACCGAACAACAACCTGAATTTCATAATTTAGCGGTCTATAACGACCTTGCCGCTGCCGCCGATGCGATTATTCCATCATGATGATACTGCTCGCGCTACGCGCCTTACTGTTTTATATCGGCTATTTATTAACCATTGTCTGGTTTGGCATTACCGGTGTGTTATTTTTTAGTTTTCTACCTTATGCCATTCGCAGCCGTTATGTTTTGCTTTGGAACCGGCTGATAATTTTCTGGCTGCGCTGCACCTGTGGTTTAAAAGTCATGGTGGACGGTGCCGAAAACTTACCCTCAACACCTTATGTCGCGCTTTCCAAGCATCAGAGCTCGTGGGAAACCTTTTTTCTACAAAGTTTTCTAGCGCCGATTTCTACTGTGCTGAAACAGGAATTATTACGCCTACCATTTTTTGGTTGGGGTTTGCGTTTAACCGACCCAATAGCCATTGATCGTGGCAGCCCCAAAAAGGCGCTAAAACAACTGCGCGAACAAGGCAAAAGGCTGTTAGCGAAAAATATTTCCGTTTTGGTTTTTCCGGAAGGCACTCGCCGCCAAACCGGACCAGAAACAAAATATGCCAGAGGCGGTGCAAGCCTTGCTGTAGCATCGGGCGCTCCAGCAGTGCCGATTGCACATAACAGTGGCGAGTATTGGCCTTCCGGTGGTTTTATAAAATACCCCGGCACCATTACCATTAAAATCGGCAAGCCGATCTCATCGACAGAAAATGATAGCCGGCAAATTACTGAACAGGCCAAGGCATGGATTGAGTCTGAGGTGAAAAAAATGACCCGACGGACACAGCCTGTTTAAATCGGTTTTATCCGCGTTATAATCATCGTAATCCATCGACCCTCCCAACAAAAAAGGCCAGACACCATGTCAAAAAGTTTTGAACTTCAGGGACAGATACACTCCATTGGCCAAACCACCGAATACGGCCAAAACGGATTTACCAAACGGGAATTTGTTATCAAGCTAACTGGCGAGGGCGAAAATGAACGCTATCCCAATTACATTGCCATGGAACTCATTAAAGATAACTGCGCCTTAATGGATAACTATACTATCGGTGATAACATTACCGCCCACTTTAATTTTTCTGGCCGGCTATGGTCAGGCAATGGCGGCCCAGAAAAATGTTTTACCAGCTTACAAGCTTGGCGCATCGAAAAATCAGCAGGCGCGGAGATGGGCGCCTATGATCAAACGCCACCACCGGCAAGCTTTGATCAATCGGCGCAGGTCGATAATTTTGACGATGATATTCCGTTTTAAATGACAGATTGAATAGTTCTAACAGCAGAATGAAAATTCAGTGGTTAATAACAAGTCTATTTTTGTTGCTCAGCTTTTTTGCCTTGTTGTCCTTCAACAAAAACGGCGAAATACTAAAAAGCATGGCAGGGCAGGTGCAAAAGTGTGGCGCCTTAAGCGGGGGAAATGCCAACGCCCTATCTCATGCGACCATTAAAACGGAGCAGGGCAACTATATTATTGCTACGTTAAATAATTGCACGCCTGACTCAAAAGTGACTGTGCTTATTAAGCGCGGCGCGCTGTATTTTAATACGGTATATGCGGCAGCAAACCATCATCACTGAAAAATCTTATTCGCATCTTTTTATTATTGTTTCACTCTTCTCTTCCTATAGATAAATCCATCGACAACCAAGCGTTGACTTGCTCTGTTACCAAAGTTGCCGTAGCCTATGGTTTCACAAAAATAACAATAAGTACTTTGCAGTATATTCATTGGACTTGCTATGACAAATCACAACAAACCAAGCAAGCATTATCGCACAATGGTGCTTGCGCTTCTTACATTGGTATATGGGTTTAATTTTATTGACCGCCAGATTGTTGGTATTTTAGCACCGTTTATTCAGGAGGATCTTGGGCTGACCAATACTCAACTGGGTTTGCTGATTGGCTTGGCCTTTGCCACATTTTATACCTTAGTCGCTATTCCTCTTGCTTGGTTAGCAGATCGCTATAACCGAGTGAATATTCTTTCAATTGCCTTGGCCGTGTGGAGCGGGTTCACTGCATTAACTGGTTTGGCGGGTAATTTTTTACAGATCGGTCTCGCGCGTATGGGCGTTGGCATTGGTGAAGCCGGCGGTAGTCCGCCATCCCATTCCATTATTTCCGATTTGTACCCCAAAGAGGAGCGGGCAGGTGCATTGGGTGTCTACTCAATGGGTATTCCTCTAGGCGTTATGACAGCCTATTTTGCCACTGCATCGCTTATGGGCGCGTCCGGTGACGAGGTGAATTGGCGGCGTATCTTTATATTCCTTGGTCTGACAGGTATTGCTCTAGCGGTGGTTGTACGGCTGCTATTGCGTGAACCTGTGCGCGGTGCCATGGAATTTGATAACCACGCCGATATTGTACAGCCGCCCTTTGCTGAATCGTTAAAGAGCCTACTTAAAATTCCAGCTTGGTGGTCAATGTGCTTTGGTATTGCCTTTGGCTCTTTCGTGTCGTATTCCTTTGGAGCATTTCAGACCAAATACTTGGTGATGCTAGACCCCAATTTTGATTTTAAAACGCTAGTGATTATGCTTGGTGTAATTAATGGCACTACCTATGCCGCTGGCGTTTATTTTGGCGCCAAGTTGACTGACATATGGGGTGCTAAAACTATTCGTGCCTATGGATGGTTGCCGGCAATGGCTATTAGCCTATGCCTGCCAATTGGCGTAATGTCATTTTGGGTGTCATCGGTGTGGACTCACTTGGTATTCATGACATTTCTGTTATTGTTCTTAGGCATTTATTTGGGCCCGAGTTTCGCTATCGCGCAGACCTTAGCGCCAGTCAATATGCGCGCCATGTCCACCGCCTTATTTTTCTTTATTCTTAATATGATTAGTCTCGGTGGTGGCCCCACGTTCACCGGGTGGATGATAGATGTGTTTAAGCAAGGCAATACCGATATCACGGCCATGCGTTATGCTATGACAGTGACCTTCGGTATGTTTATACCATCGATCGTTAGTTTTATGATCGTTGCTAGGGTATTACCCAATGATTGGGCCGCGGCGGAAAAGCGTAATCAGGCATTAGCTAAAAGTGCATAGGTTTTATTATGGCACGGTGACATAAAAGGAAACTCAAATAGGATAAAAATAAGTGCCGCGTTTTTTAGTCGTTTGGTGAAGCCTGTTTTAGTGATTTTAAGGCGGCATAATCCCATTCAATCTTACGGGCACTCCGCCTCGATGGATAACCGCCCAGATTTTTTCTCCCGGTCTTGATTGATTCATCAATGGAAAAACCCTATCGTGATTGATGACTGTCTGCCCCATCCATGAAACTATTTGATCGCCATATCTGAAGCCCAGCCTATAAGCTGCCCCCCCAGGCTTAACCCAATCGACATAGGTTTTTTTATCGTACATGGTAATTACAGACATTTTCCATCTTAGCTTTTTCGCATTCAGTGGATGAGGATAGCGATATTCATCGAATGTCCAATCGCCAAATCCAAAACCATAATAGTTATAAACCCCTGGCATTAAGTGCCATTCATTATTGTGGTTAAATCCTATTAGTGAAGTCATGCTAGCTAAATCTAGCCGCCATGCCTCTTCCTCAAAAATCAAAAAATATGGAGAGCACTGACGCTGTTCAACTCGGTAGCGAACCACCGCCAGTTTGAGCAGTATCCGCTCTTTATCTTGCTCACAACTAGAAAATGTTTTTGCAATATTATCCATTTGCGCCGCCGTCATTACCCAGCGCTTCATGGTTTCGCGAGTGGCTTTAGAATAAATATCCAAATCAGAACGAGCATCTCGATTTTTCATGGCCTGGTGATAAAGGCCGACTATCTCTGTTGGTGTCAGATTATTGGTGTTTACCCTGACGGTTTTCCGGCTTTTATAGTTAGCTATTGCTTGTTGCCCCGCACCAATGTTTGCTGCCGTTTGCGCCCCGCCGCCAACTGATGTTGCCCTTGAGGGCGGCAGAAATTCCATACCCCGCTCAGCCTCTTGGGCGCGAGTAAATATCATTTCTGAAGTGGCTAAAATACCCGTTAATATGTGTCCTTTTGCAAAGTAGGGCACCATCTGGCGCGTCTGTAAATAAGCAATAAAGCTATCGGTGTAAATAGGCTCAAGGGATGTCGATACCTCGACTCTGACTTGATTCTGCACTGGATCTAAAACAAGCAACAAGCCTCTGCCAGTTTTGCTTGATGTGCCGATATGAAGCTGCCGAAAGGCTTGATTGGTGTAGAGACTTAAATTCTCTTCCGTCGTGGTTGTTAAAATACGGTAATCAATATCATGCTTTTCGAGCAACCTCTGATGATATTGTGATAGTGATGCCTCGCCATTATCGGTGAAGATATTCGCTTGATCATAAACCTTGGAGGCGTAAATTATTGACGAGGAGATGAGCGCCAACAACCCCAAGCACCATTTGAGATGGCCGCGGATCATGGCTCAAAATCAACCGTCAATGGCTCTTTGCTACTTTCATCAGCACGAAAATAGGCTTTGCGCTCTAATCCTGCAAAGTCAGCAATCAACTTTGCAGGTATTTTGCTAATGCTGGCATTAAAGTCACCCACCGCATCATTGAATATCATACGAGTGACATTAATACGGTTTTCCGTTCCCTCAAGTTGCGCTTGCAGTACAATAAATTGATCGGAGGAGCGAAGTTCGGGGTAGTTTTCCACAACCCCCATTAACTTATTAATATTTTGCCCGACTTTTTGTTGCTCGGTGACCAGAGATTTCATAAACGCTTGATCAGCCAGCTTTGTTTTTATTTGCCCGGAAAATGACGTCAGCTCGCCGGTGGTTGATAAGGATTCTAATGCTGAAACAATTTCAGATAATCCGCCGGCACGCTTGGAGGACACATCACTAAAAACCTGTTGTTCATGTTCCATATATGACTTAATGCTGGATACCAAGTTGGGGATCAAATCAATACGGCGTTGCAGGTTACTCTCAACCTGAGCCCAGCTTGATAATACCTCTTCCTGTTTGGTTATCAGGCTATTGTAGCTGGAAACTAGAAAAGTTATTCCGCCCAATAATATTATGCCCAATAATATTGCGCCAAGTCCTATACCAAACGCAGCAAATCCTAAAAATATACTTTTATCAAATTCCATCTTTCCTATCTCCTTTATTGGTGGGCTTGCCATATGACTCATTGTTGGTAAGAGTTGTATCTTTTCTTTTGAATAGTGTTAGCGGTAATTTAAAACGAGTATACGATATAGTTAACAGGCTAGCTTATATTTCAGCAGACGTAGAGATTTTTTTTACGCTAACCGCGTCACCGTTAAATCCTTCTCATCAAAAGGACTATGTGAATAAACACATTATGCATAAGCTGAAGTATTTGGCCTTAATGTTATTTATGTGTTTACTTTTTACAAAGAAGAATCTGGAACATATAGATTTCTTTAATGCTTTAGTACTATTTATTTCTTTTTAGGTATGTGAATAACTAGTATGCAATGCTATAGCGGCTTATTAAGTTTGTAACTGTTGTTTGGGCATTATATTTTTCCTGTCTGACCATAAAGATTCTTGAGGATTTGAGGCAGCAGATTGTATATCAGTAATTGTTCATTTTAATAGCATTTCGCCAGAGGCCAACATGATAGCAATGTCTACCTTAAGACCATATGAACAGATATTTAGTCATTACGACATGAGAGGCTATGACATCCTTAACAAAAAATCTGATATCTATAAATCTTTTATCTTCAATCATGGTTTCGATGGGGATTATCAATTTGTTGTAGAATTTTACGATGATGGTGATGTCAATATAGTTGCTTATTTAACTGATAATGGAAATGAGTTAAACTTTTTTTATATAAGTTATTCAAGGCTCGATTATAAATCTGAGGAGGATTTTATTTCTGAGCTTGATAATGATCTTGGTTGTTTATACGGTAATAACACTAAAATAACTATGAAAAAAACATTGTTCTTTATAGGTTTCAATTGTTATTACCATGATGATGATCGTTGGGAGTTTTTCAAATCCAATTCTTATCTAAGATATGGAAATTTTTCATTCCCAAGGAAAAAAGACTATACGCTTTTTACTAACTGCTAACTACAATACAGCGAAAATAGAAGTCCCGCAGCCGTTTTGCAGGACAGTATTTTGATACTGAGAGTGGACTGCACTATAACTATTTTAGGGATTATGACCCGACTATTGGGATGTACTTGCAGAGTGATCCGATAGGGTTGCAGGGTGGGTTAAATACTCATGGGTATGTTAATGGAAATCCGATTAGCTTTATTGATCCATATGGATTGTTACGACAATCAAACAATAATCCCTCCGCCCCCTTTTAACAAGAGGTTTTGTAGCCAGTTTTTGGCTCATAACCGTCGTCCCTCTACTACTGAAGTATTAGATACTTGCCTATAACTAACAGATAGAATCAAACGCTTGTCAGGGCTTATGCAAACAAAAAGTCTACTTTTTTGTTTGTTACCTAAACATTAGGCTTTTCGCCCAGCCTAATCGCTCACTTACCTGGGCGTTTGATTGAGGAGCAATAAATGTCTTATAAAACATTAGTCATTGGCGCATTAGCTTCGTTAGATTGGGGCACTAAGTGGTGTAGACCTATTCAGCAACTAGATCGTATTTCCAATGTTTATAAAGGAGCTGTTGCTGGAGGCACTACTAGAAACGCAGCGGGCAATGCTTCTGGCTCCAGTACTTGCGGGAGTTAACAATAATGATTTCTGATGTACTAAGAAGCGCCTGGTCTAGACTAATTCATAGCGGCAAAACCTACCTTTATGATTTAGAAGTTTTTGCATTAAAAAATATGCTTATTTTTTTGGATGGGAGCGATAGAAAGAATTTCCTTCAGCAGCTGAATAAACTGGATTTGGTGCAGCGTAGCCCTGATGGCAAAATTGTTGCTCTCTATGAGTCAAGGGATGCTTATTTTAAGTTTTGGGGCGACATATTGTTAACAAACAAAATGGGAGGTTTTTTAGCATATAAAATAAAACTTACAGGAGATGTTTGTCCTAAGAAAAACTTAACTGTAGAAGTTTTTTTCCATAAGGGGCGAATCTCTAGTATTGAATACAAAGGAAAAATGGCTTGGCCAAAGACACAAAAAAAAGTGCGGTTAGTGAACTTGGATTGGTCGGTTTGTGATGATGGCGCATTAACAATTATCAGCTCTGAATTATTACTGTAAAAATAATACTTAGCAAAAAGGCGCACACTTGATGTTTATAGAGCCTTTTTCGCCTCTCACAGTTTTATAGTTGACAATATTATTATGAA
>NZ_CAXAHB010000055.1:0-11722 GCF_963968385.1 uncultured Oceanicoccus sp. | reverse complement strand
TGAGTTTGCTGGTCTTTACTCATCAATCACACTGAGATTTTAGTTTCAGTACAATTGAGTTGATGTCCAAAGATATGCCCCCTATTGTCACGTCTCTGGGGGCCATATTGTTGTTCCCAAATCAACAAGGCAGATTCAATCTTGACCGAATATGATTCCCTTACTTTATGTGCCTCGCTGTACTGTTTCTAATTGACCAAAAGTTTTAGCAGCAGTGCAACTAAACGAATTTTCAACAGCAAAGCTTGGCGGCGCCTAGCATACATTTTCAATAAAGGTCTTTTATGAATACGGTAGTTAATTACGAAACACAAGACACAATTGCCATTATTACCCTGAACAGTCCACCCGTTAATGGTTTGGGGCAGCCTCTTCGTCGGGCGATCAAAGAGGCTTTCGAAACAGCTTTGGCGGATGATAGTATTAAAGCGATGGTGATCAGTTCATCTGGAAAAATATTTTGTGGCGGTGCGGATGTGAGCGAATTTGGTTCACCATTAGCTTTTGCCGAGCCGAAGCTTCCAGAACTTTTAAATCAATTGGAAGCATCATCCAAACCTATTGTTGCGGCCATCAATGGCTTGGCGCTCGGCGGTGGTTGTGAATTGGCGCTAGCCTGTGACTACCGTGTCGCTCATGCTAAAGCCAAACTTGGTTTGCCAGAAGTTAATTTAGGCATTATCCCCGGTGCGGGCGGTACCCAGCGTTTGCCTCGTTTGGCAGCTGTTGAAACGGCCTTGCAGATGATAGTCACAGGCAAGGCTATCAGTGCAAAACAGGCTCTGGCCGGTGGTATTATTGATATGCTTGTTGATGAAGACAGCGACTTTTTAGCTGCGGTAATTGACTATGCCAAGACTTTGGTGGCCAATGGTGCTGCTGTTAAAAGTTGTGTAGATTTGAGTGTTGATGCCAATTCACTGCCCGAGAATTTGTTCGATGATTTTCGTAAAAGTATCGCACGTAAAACACGTGGTTTCCTTGCACCGGAATGCGCTATTCAAGCGGTAGAGGGCGCTTGTGAGCTGTCATTAAAAGAAGGTCTTGCGTTAGAGGAAAAGCTGTTTATGCAGTGTGCAGAATCACCGCAGGCACGGGCTCAACAACATTTATTTTTCGCTGAGCGTGCCGCCGTCAAAATTCCCGGTATCGATTCAAAAATATCAACCCGCCCGATTAATAAGGTGGCCATTATTGGCTCTGGTACTATGGGTGGCGGTATCGCTATGAATTTTCTCAATGCCGGTTTCGAAACTACTATTTTGGATTTGAATGCCGAAGCCTTGGAGCGCGGGTTGGGTGTGGTTCGAAAGAATTATGACATCTCTGTCAAAAGAGGCAGGATAACAGGCGCCGAAGTTGACGAACGCATGGCCTTGTTGAAATCCACTTGTGATTATAGTGATCTCGGCGAGATGGATTTAGTCATTGAAGCCGTTTTCGAAAATATGGAGGTTAAGAAAAAAGTATTTACCGCACTAGATGAAGTTTGTAAGCCGGGTGCGATTCTGGCTAGTAATACTTCCACACTTGATGTCGATGAAATTGCCACTGCTACTTCTCGCCCTAGTGATGTTATTGGTTTGCATTTTTTCAGTCCAGCCAATGTAATGAAGCTGTTGGAGATTGTTCGAGGAGAGAAAACAGCGGATGATGTATTGGTTACGTCCCTAAAACTGGCAAAAACTATCGGTAAAGTTTCAGCTGTTTCGTCAAATAGCTGGGGCTTTATTGGTAACCGTGTGCTAGAACCTTATGGTCGTGAAGCCGCACGCTTAATTCTTGAGGGAGCCAATCCGGCACAAGTGGATAAAGTGTTAACCGACTTCGGTTTGGCGATGGGACCTCTCAGTATGAATGACCTTGCGGGTATAGATATTGGTTATTTTGCTCGTCAGGCTGAAAAGGATAAATATTATTCACGTGATCCATCATATGCTGCGATTTCTGACAAGTTGTGCGAATTAAAACGTTTTGGTCAAAAAACCGGACGAGGTTTTTATATTTATGAGGGTCGCGATAAAAAACAAGATCCTGAAGTCATGGAGTTGGCTGCTGAACTGGCAAAGCAGCATGGCGTCACTCAACGCGATATTTCTGATCAAGAAATTTTAGAGCGTACAATTTATATGTTAATCAACGAAGGCGCCCAGATACTAGAAGAAGGAGTTGCCTATCGATCCGGTGATATCGATATCATTTACTGCAATGGTTACGGCTTTCCTGCTTACCGTGGTGGTCCAATGCAATACGCTGATGAAATTGGTTTACAAACGGTTGTTGATGCTCTTGAAAAACATCGTAATTCACTGGGTGAATACGGTGAAGAATGGTTTAAACCAGCCTCTCTGCTGAAAAAATTGGCTGCAGAGGGCAAGTCTTTTAAAGATTTTAGTCAATAAGGTTTGTCTCCATCCACGTAGAGTTTTTAATTAACAATGAAAAATATTAAGAGAGTAAGAACATGAAAGATGCTGTTATTGTTTCTGTAGCGCGTACCCCCATTGGCAAAGCTTATCGTGGCGCCTTCAATAATTTAGAAGCACCAAGTTTGTCGTCATATGCGATTGAAGCCGCTGTTGAGCGCGCAGGTATTGATCCCGCTGAAGTTGATGATTGTATTTGGGGTGCGGCTATTCAACAGGGTACTCAATCGACTAACTTAGGGCGTAATGTGGCGATGGCATCTGGCTTGCCCGCTAGTGTTGCAGGTATGACGATTGATAGGCAGTGCTCATCCGGATTGATGGCCATTGCCACAGCTGCGAAACAAGTTGTCTGTGATGGTATGTCTGTGGTTGTTGCCGGTGGCTGTGAATCAATTACTTTAGTACAAAACGAAAAAATGAATATGGATCGTGTGGTTGACCCTAAAGCCATTGCTCATACACCGGATTTATTTATGCCCATGCTCGATACAGCAGAAGTTGTTGCCAAGCGCTATAACATATCCCGTGAGTCGCAAGATGAATATGCTGTGCAATCGCAAGAGCGCACGGCGGCAGCTCAGGAAGCGGGTAAATTTGACGATGAAATCGTACCGGTAACCGCGACTAAAGCGATCTTTAATAAAGAAACCAAAGAAACCACTTTTGAAGAAGTGACTCTAACGAAAGATGAAGGTAACCGTCCTGGCACTAACAGCGAATCTCTCAGTGGTCTTAATGCGGTGCGTGAAAACGGTACCATTACCGGCGGCAATGCGTCACAACTTTCTGATGGTGCTGCAGCAGTGGTTGTTATGGATCGTGCTCTGGCTGAAGAGCGCAAGCTTAAGCCGCTCGGTGTTTACCGCGGTATTAGTGTTGCCGGCTGTGAGCCAGATGAAATGGGTATTGGGCCAGTCTTTGCTATTCCCAAGCTACTTGAAGCCAATGGTCTAACCATGGACGATATTGGTCTTTGGGAGTTGAATGAAGCCTTTGCTGTGCAAGTTATCTATTGTCGCGATAAATTGGGCATCCCGAATGATCGTTTGAATGTCAACGGTGGTGCTATCTCAATTGGTCATCCTTATGGTATGAGCGGTGCGCGTATGGTAATGCATGCCTTAATCGAAGGTAAGCGTCGCGGTGTTAAATATGTGGTTGTGACTATGTGCGTTGGTGGCGGCATGGGTGCAGCGGGTTTGTTTGAAGTTTTATAAGCGGTTTTGATCCCTCTTGATAGAGGTGACAGTATTCACACGGCTTCTTAGCAGTCGTAAAAACGGCTTAATCAGTGAAAAACTTGTTTGGAGATAATTCTTGATAAATCTTTGTAATGATGGGGGTGTTTATACCATCACTATGACCAGCGATGGTAATACGATCTGTCCTGACTGGCAGCAGCAGATGCTAGCAATCCTTGATCAAGTGGAGACTGACTGCGGCGAGGATACCGCGTTGGTGATTACCGGCGAAAACAAGTTTTTTAATAATGGTCTCAATCTTGATGCCGTAAAAAAATTGAATGAATCTGATAATAAAGAATTTATACGAAACTTGCTGGAAATTTGTCGTCGTATTTTGATTCTTCCTTTTCCCACTGTAGCGGCGATTAACGGCCATGCTTTTGCTGGCGGCGCCTTTCTGGCTATGTCGGTGGATTACCGCATTATGCGTGAAGATCGCGGTTGGATTTGTCTCTCTGAAGTTGATGTCGGGGTTCCTATCAACAAACCAATGATGGATATCCTATCCGCCAAACTGCCGCCTGCCACGGTGCGTGATGCGGTTCTCACCGGTAAGCGTTATACAGCTGACGAGGCAATTGCAGCAGGATTTGTCGACAGTAAAGCAGCATCAGAAGTCCTACTGGATAAAGCCCTGGAGTTGGCGACTACTTTGGCAAGCAAAGAATCAGGCATCTTCAAAGAACTTAAGCAGACATTATATAAGGATCTGACTTGAAAAATAGTATGACCGATAGAGATGGTTTTAACCGGAGTAGTTGATAGCGAAGAAGTTTTTTGAGTCGTTTGATTGCATCAGCAAATGGTCAGCAACTATGAGTACACTAGGGCTAGAATTGCTTATAGCTATTTGCTCTTGAAATAAAACGTCTGTTGTCTGATGGTTTTGTGCTCTTGGGGCAATCATCATTATTCTCTTAGGGTATCTTCAATCAACAGATTTTACAGGTCTGTAGGTGACGACCTCGGAATAACCTTTCACCCATTGATATCGATCGATATTAATAGCAAAAATCACCACGTTATTGGTAGTTAATAGCTTCTCTAATGATGTGTTGCGCTCACCCAGCAACTTCGCAGCTTTAATTGCAGGCTCACCATCAAGTTCAATCGCATTGCCAAATGCACTGATGGCCAAGCCCTGAATGTGATCAGTATTATTACCCGTCCTGTTATCCCATAGTAAAGTGACATGACTATGGCTCCGGATATTTTCAACTTTATAAGTGTGACCAAGGGATGCAATATAGATTTGATCGAGGTCTTTAGAAAAAGCATAAGCCATCAAATGTAAGCCAAGCTCTGGTTCGCCCTGTGTGGCAAGCACGCACTGTGCCTGCTGATCTAAGAGTGAGGCGATGGCATCTTTCACTTAATTATCACCCTCCTGAGAGTTATTGTCTGGATTATCGTAAAGCCGTTGATAGCGCCGCTTTGCCCAAAAGTTATAGACTAAGTCTGCCACTGATCCGATTAATGGCCAGCGCAACCAAGTCAGTAAAAAACCGAAACGGGTATATTGCCAAGCAGCGATATTAGCATCTAGTCCAGTTAAAAACTCGCCATCAGAATTTTTTAGATGCAGAACAGTCAGTAGATCCTGTTTATTCGGTAAATCTGACTCTTCCTGTAGTAAATGAATATCTTGTAGTTGCAGTTGCCCGTTACTGTGCTTTTTTAATTTCTGCATTTCCGCAGAACATAAGGGGCATTGGCCGTCGTAGTAGAGAATCTTGCTTGGCATAATCAGAACCCGAATAGAAAGTTTATACAGTGTCTAGAGTACGTTCAGTCAGCTCAGATGGATGCTAAATGCGCACTTTCTGACGGGCAAGAGATCTAGGTCTACAGATAATGCCTTGATTAACTTCACACCTGTTATAGGCTCTGGTCACTCCTTCCGTGACAATAGTTATACCACTTTTTATAGCTTCTATATCTTGAGTATAAGAAACACCAATATATTAAATCCAACATTCAGCATTCTTTTAGCTTTGCTTTATAGTGTTTATTAAGGCTGAGAGAACGATTGTTATCATTATTTGACGAGTTAATGTCTAGGTATTGTTTTGCACCAAGACCACACGTTTAGCGTATCTAGAATGACTAAGTCTGAAGCCGTTTCAAAGTGATGTTTTATGTGGATAGATATAGATGATTTGATCACACCGACGGTCGGTGTCCCCCAAGATTGGCAAGCCTTTAAGCTGGAAAGCGTCAAGCAAGAGGAAGAGGGCGTAATACCTGCTGTGATTGGTGATGATAAGGATAGGCCGCGGGATAATCTTGCTATTCTTCATCGCAGTCTCAAACAGTCGCACCAGCTTTCAGAGACGCAGGAGAAGCAGTACTTTGTTAGGCTGCAGAATATCGTTAGCCAAATAGCTCTCGATTTGGTTCATTGTCGCCAAACCCGTCAGACCTTGGTGGCCTATCTAACTTCCATAGCTAGCAAACAAACCCCATTGGATCAGGGGCTTTCCACTAAAGCGCATCGTTTATTAATGACCGATATTAAGCAGATGGTTGAGTCTTTAGAAGGGTATGACAAGGTGTTGGAGTTAGCGAATCAGCTAGAGAAATATTCTGCGAATAATGCCGCTCAGCTGATTAAAAAGTTAACCTTGGTTGACTGGCCTCATCAGCTGGTGCTGGCAATTGCTCAGAGTCGGTTTGCGCTTAGCCAGCCTGATCAATGCTCTACTTATTTAACCGCCTTTTCTAGTTATCTAAGGCTTATTTCTTATGATGTAAAAAAACAAGCTAGTCAGACGGATCCTGATGCTGAACAAAATATGGCGTCACTGATTGAGCAATATTTCCAGTGTAGAAATTTATTGGTTAATCACAACTTGCGGCTTGTCTATCATATAGCTAAAAAGCATGCGTCAAGCCCAAGGGATATTTCGGATATTTTGCAGGAAGGCGTGTTTGGTTTAATCAGAGCGATAGAGAAATATAAGCCCCAGACGGGTTACCGTTTTTCAACTTATGCCTATAACTGGATTGATGCAAAGTGTCGGTTGACGCTAACAGGGCAAAAAGGATTTATGCGGCTACCCACTTCAGCGACCGCGGATTTAAGTGAGTTGCGTAAAACGGCAGCGAACCTCCAGAGTCAGGGCAAGCTTGTTACACCAATAAATGTAGCAGCCAATTCTGAATTAAGTGAACCTCGGGTTAAAACTCTGTTGGCATTAAATAACAATGCTCTGTCAATTGATCAGCCAATGATTAATCAGGAGCAGGCACTAACTCTATCGAATGTGTTAGCTGATCGTGAGCAGGAGGTAACGGATTCAGTATGGCAGGAAGAACTCAAGCAAAAGGTAGATGTCATGCTGGAGAATTTAACCGAGAGAGAGGCGTTTATTCTGATTCATCGATTTGGTCTTAAGGGTGTCGCGGCTCAGTCCTTGGAATTAATTAGCAAAAATATAGGTCTAAGTCGGGAGCGAGTTCGTCAGATTGAAAAGAAGATTCTTGCTGATTTACGAGAGCTAGTAGAAAAGCAAGACCTGCAATAATAAATGCCCTAACACAACCATTTTAGCTCAGTGATCTGCCATCAGTTCTAATGCGTAGAATGACTATTAGCCATTCTAAATCATCAGCTCGGGCAAGTAATATTGGGTGTCAATCAGCATAATCATAGCTATCAGCAGGCTTCTTATAGTATTGGTGTAGTGTCAAGGCTGACTGGCATATCGATTCATTGTCTCAGAACATGGGAGCGTCGTCACGGTCTGGGGTCATCTAGGCGAACTCCGGGAGGGCAGCGTGAATATAACAAGGTGGATCTAGACCATTTGGCAATGATCAAGCAATTGGTCGATAGTGGAATGAGAATTAAGGATATTGCCAGCCTGCCTCAAAAAACACTGACTGTGATAGCCAATAATATGGCTGCCGAGACTAACAGTTGCCAAGAGCCTCTTCAAACTGTGATTATTGGTAAAGATATTACGACATTGCTAAAGCAGCACCGCAATCGCTATCCCAGTTTATCAGTAGAATTTCCAACGCTTCCCCCAAAACAGTGGTTGCTAGAATGTGTGCAATCTTCAACGGTACAAATTCTGATTATTCAGTTAACTAAAATTGATAACATGATGCTGAAGCATCTGATTCAAATCAGGCAGCGTGGTTGTAGTGTTTTTATTGTCGGTCACATAACCGGTAAATCCAAGCTTGAGCAATTAGCTAATAGCGGCATTGATTTGCTTGTGCCGCCAGTTGATTTGGGGTTGTTAGATAAAGTGACTGCTAAGGCCAAAAAACAGCAAGCTTATATTTCGAATTTACATGATAGCAGTCGTGAATTTAATGTGCCGTTGCCGTTCGCTGTTCCCAATTATTTTACTGATGAAGCTCTCACTGAGGTGGCAAAAAAAACCAATGCCATCACTTGTAAGTGCCCCTCTCATCTATCCGAATTGATTCGTTCCTTAAATACCTTCGAGCAGTATAGCCAGCAGTGTGGAGCGAATAGTTGGAAAGAAGCTTCAATACATGCCTGTATCTATGCCTATACAACGCAGGCCAGAAATTTAATGGAAAAAGCGTTGTTAGCGGCCATAGACGAAGATGGGTTGGAGGGGTTGAAGCTAGATTCGGTCTGAGTGATAGTGTCTTTAAAGTCATACTGCCGTCGACAACAATACCCCCACCGTTTTATAACTGCTACCGTTGCAAGCCAGATAAAGAAACCGCCCATAGGTTTGGCATGACGTTGCGTGGGAATGGCTTCAACTACCGATATCTCTATCATTGCCCAAGGTGGCGCTGCGCTCTTGCACTTGTTCCACCACGCGCATAACAGCGGCGGCAATCTCAGCGGGAACCTCCTCTTGCAGAAAATGACCTCCAGAGGTTTCGGTAACTGGGGCGTCAGGAAAGTTTGTTTTCATAGTCGGCAAAACCTTGGTCAAAATCGGATCATTCATCCCCCAAACGATCTCTGTTGGAATATTGAGACTTGCAACATAGTCCTCTATGACACGCATCTGGGATGCGCTAGGATGATTCGGTCCATCCGGCACCATACGCATTAGCCTGAGAGGCGCTTTACTATTACCGCTTTCTGCTAACGGTCGGCTGTATAACTCAAGCACCTCAGATGGCAGCGAGCCTGGGTCATTTTGCGTATTGGGCATCATGTCAAAGATCGACACCAACACCTCTAACATCAGCTCACCCAGCACTGGCGCTTTAGCCAAAGCGTGGGGGATTGAGAGATTCTGCGCCTCTGTGGGGGCATTTAGGCCTGTGTTCAGAATCACCGCTCCCTTTAGCAACCCAGGCTTGAGAGCCAGTGCACCCATACCAATGGGTCCGCCCCAGTCCTGCCCAACGAATACCAGTTCTGACAACTGTAACTGCTTAATGACGCTAGCGATCCAACGCATATGATTCTCTAAAGTATGCTGACTTACAGATGTCTTGCTGGAAAAGCCCAGACCAATGATGGTCGGCATGATTAACCTTACCTGCTGATCTTTGAGTTCTGTGGCAACCTGTCTGTATAGAAAACCAGAGGTGGGATTTCCATGCTGTAGGTAAACGGGAAATCCATTACCCACCTCAAGTACATGGACTTTGATTCCTGGTTCTACCTCGATAAGATAGCTTTTGTAGTCATCGGTCACGAATGGGAGCGCGTAGTCAGGCAAAGGAAACGCTTCAAATGTACCTACTTCTAGTGAAACCTCTCCCCGCCCATTCGGCGTAAATTGCTGGCCATCACGCGTGATTGTGAACGCTGTTATCAGCCCAGCGAAAACCAGCAAGCTGACCAATCCGATAGTAAAACTTCTACGTGTCATGAGTTCGTCTCCCCTTACATAGGCTTTGCAGTCAATGGCCAAACTTGGCACTAAAGATTGTATCAGAAGAATAGAGTAGATAGATGGAGGTTCAGATGAGACAGTTACTCCCATTCAATAGTTGCAGTTTATGAAAGCCTTGTTTGGCAAGAGCTTGCGAGGGGTAAATCTGACTTTAGAAATCGGTTACAAATTTTTCTGAATGGCTCTGGAATTTTAATCAAGCTAACTATAGCTCTAAAGGACACTAGGTAAGTTAGCTTTTTGGTAAGCTGCGTACATTGTCATATTCACTGGCATAACTTACAATTAGTTCGGCATCGAATGGTATGGTTCGACAGACTATCGTACTTAACCTGACCATTAGTACTGTATAATCTGATAGAGAAAATGATAATGACAAATTCCCCCAGCTTCGACCTGATTGTCTATGGTGCCACCGGTTTTACGGGCCGTTTAATTTGTGAGCATCTTAATGCTACCTACGGTGTTAATCGGGATATTAATTGGGCAATGGCAGGGCGAAGTCGGTCAAAGTTGGAGCAAGTGCGCAACGAGTTAGGTTTGGATACTACCGTTGCATTGTTAGTTGCTGATACCAACGATAAGGCTTCGCTGAATAAACTGGTATCCATGACTAAAGTCTTAATCAGTGCTGTTGGTCCTTACCAGAACTATGGTTCTGATGTTATTAAAGCCTGTGTTGAAAATGGCACCGATTATGTCGATTTATGTGGTGAGCCGGCATGGATGCATCAAATGATTGGTGAATATAACACCGCGGCAAAAAGTACCGGCGCAAGGATTGTATTCTCCTGCGGTTTTGATTCAATTCCTTTTGATATGGGCACTTATTTTTTGCAGCAAATAGCGCAGGAAAAACTGGGTGGCCCGGTTTGTAGAATTAAATGTCGTATTCGGAATATGAGTGGCATGGCATCAGGCGGGACAGTAGCTAGTTTCAAAGCTACGATGGCGGCAGCTGAAAAATCCCCTGAGTTAATTGATGTGCTGGTTAATCCTTTTGCTCTAACAGAAGGATTTACTGGTCCAGAACAACCTCCGGGTGATAAAAAAATCTTTGAAGACGATATTAATAGTTGGTCGGGACCGTTTATCATGGCTACGATTAACACCAAAAATATCCACCGTTCTAATTTCTTGTTAGGTCATCAATACGGTGAAGATTTTGTGTATGACGAAATGGTATTGTTGGGTTCTGAAGAAAAGCCCAAAAAGCCGGGAGAGATGGGTTTTGATATGTCTCTAAAACCTGGTGAAGGCCCGAGCAAAGAGCAGCGCGAAGCGGGGTTTTACGATATTGTTTTTTACGGAACCGCCAGCGATGGTCAAACCATTCAGGTCTCGGTAAAAGGTGATATTGATCCCGGCTATGGTTCTACCTCAAAAATGATTGCTGAAGCCGCGATATGTCTACTGGAAAACACCGAGACATCCGGTGGATGCTTAACGTCTGCCCCCGCTATGGGTGCGTCTCTGATTGAGCGTTTACAAAACCAAGCTGGGCTTATTTTTACTGTAGAATAAGATTATTTTGGTTATGGCTGTTGCGCCAAATGCTAGTCAGCCAAGAGAAGGTTATTTTTAAATTATCGCAACGGTGGTTACCGATTTTACTTCGTTGATGACTACATAAGTATGCGTTTGGGCGATGCCGGGTGTTGTTGCCAATTGCTCACCTAAAAACCGCTGATAATCCTGCATATCAACGACCCGAATTTTAATTAGATAGTCAAAATTTCCAGCTACCATCTGGCATTCTTGTACTTCAGGCATGCCCCGCATATGTTGATCAAAATTTTTCAGAGCTTCGGTTGAGGTGCTATTCAGTGACACCTCTATATACGCGCATAACTTCTTTTCCAGTTTTGATGGGTCGAGTAGTGCGACATAGCGATCAATAAATCCATCGGCTTCCAGGCGTTTAACCCGCTCAAGGCAGGGGGTTGGGCTAAGGTTGGCGTATCGTGAAAGATCTACATTAGAAATACGCCCATCACGCTGCAGCTTATTCAGTATACGGCGGTCTGTTTTATCTAGTTGCGCAAGCGTTCTGCTCATGGCGATCACATCCTGTTGTTCACAAACTGCTTAAAGGCGGGCTTCACAGATATAAAATATCAGTAACATCTTGTTAGGCAGGATTATATATCGTTTATTTAAAAAATATGAAATCTAATATTATTGTGGTTTTGGCACAATG
>NZ_CAXAHB010000054.1:0-11859 GCF_963968385.1 uncultured Oceanicoccus sp. | reverse complement strand
GTTTCGGCATGAACAAAGGCCAATACTTTGGCCTCAGGGTTTTGTGCAAACGCGGTTTTCACTTTGGCGATATCAACCGGCTTGCCCCACTCGTCTTCAACCATAACCGCGTTACCACCACAGCGTTC
This sequence comes from uncultured Oceanicoccus sp., assembly GCF_963968385.1. NCBI lineage: Bacteria > Pseudomonadati > Pseudomonadota > Gammaproteobacteria > Cellvibrionales > Spongiibacteraceae > Oceanicoccus > uncultured Oceanicoccus sp. Next base: position 11,731 of record NZ_CAXAHB010000054.1, on the reverse strand, counting down.
GACATTTTCTTTCATGCGACCGCCAAACACCCCGTTTTGACAAACGATGACGGTATCGCCCGGTGATACCAAATTCACAAAGCAGGCCTCCATACCGGCCGAACCCGGCGCAGAAATCGGCAGGGTTAATTCATTGTTGGTTTGAAAGGCGTAATGAAGCAAGGCCTTGATTTCGTCCATCAAGCCAACAAATTCTGGATCAAGATGGCCGATGGTTGGGCGGCCCAAGGCCTCCAAGACTCGTGGGCTTACATCGGAAGGTCCGGGGCCCATTAGGGTGCGTTGAGTCGGGTGAAAGCTGCTGCTCATGGTGAAACTCCAAATATGACAATGACACTGAATATACTGGGTGCGAACACTAGCAGTTTTTTGCCATAAAATCGCTATCGATTAGTGTTGATCGGCGGTTTTTTCATAGCACCAAACGTCCATCTGGCAGCCCTTAGCCATACTATAAACGCCTGAGGATAATCGTGATGGGAATGGGGATTGATTTTTAGCCGCTAAAAAGGCGGTTTATTGCGAATATCAATCACTGCTTGCTCTAGCTCTTGATAAACCTTAGCCACATTAACGCGAATACCCACTTCTGCTTTTCTAGAAATCTGCGTTACCGGGAAAATAAATTCTTTTTCAAAACCTGTTAACTGCAGGGCCTTGGATCGGCCATATTTATCAATATAGATAATCCAGCTTAGCCCCCGTTGTGACTTTAAAATCTGCCCCAGAATCAAGCCCATCGACTGTAGTTGACGAACATCCTTGGAAGTCACAATATTTTCATCCAGCAAGCGCTGTATGAGAGCGATATCGTTATCTTTTTGGCCGTTAAGCTGGCGACCGAAATGACGTCTAACCAGATCATCAATGCTTTGCCGCTGTGCCTCCATACTGTTTTTGACAATGGGGGATATTGGTTCTGTTCGCCATGGTTCTGCATGAGTTGGGTTTGAGCACAGCAACAGTAAAAACACTATTAAAACCGAGGCCGGTCGATTAAATCGGGCGATATAGCGCATGTATAGTTCCACCATTAAAATCCTTGAGAGCTGGTTCTGACATTAAATCAAGTCAGAAAAAACAGTGTAATTCATCAACATCGGTAAACAAGTGCTAATTCGCTAAATATAACGCTAAAAACCCTCTTTCTTGCTTGAGCTTGGCTAGGGTCACCAGTACCATAACGGCTCATCTTATTTGACGGAGAAACGGATGATTACGGGCAGTATGGTTGCTCTAGTAACCCCGATGACAACAAGCGGCGAGATTGATTGGCCGAGCCTAAAAACACTGGTGGATTTTCATCTTCAGGAAGGTACTCATGCCATTGTTGCCGTCGGCACCACTGGCGAGTCGGCCACCTTGAGTGTTAGCGAACACTGTATGGTGATCAAACATGTTGTCGATCAGGTTAACGGCGCTATTCCGGTGATTGCGGGTACTGGCGCTAATAGTACCCATGAAGCCTTGGAATTGACTGAAGCGGCCCAGGTCGCCGGTGTCGACGCCTGTCTCTTGGTCACGCCCTACTACAATAAGCCGACCCAGGAAGGCCTGTACCAATTCCATAAGTTGATTGCCGAGAGTGTGGCGATTCCGCAAATTTTATATAACGTGCCGGGCCGAACCGCCTGTGATATGACTAATAGCACGGTTGATCGTCTAGCCAGTGTCGATAATATTATCGGCATCAAAGATGCCACCGGTGATTTGCAGCGCGGCAAAGCGCTAATCGAGCTTGTCTCCGATCGTATTGCCATTTATTCCGGCGATGATCCTACCGCTATGCAGCTGATGCTTGCCGGCGGCAAGGGCGATATTTCGGTAACGGCTAACGTAGCGCCGAAGTTAATGGCGCAGATGTGCGAGGCAGCATTGGCTGGCGATGCGGACACCGCCAAGCCGTTAAATGATCAATTAATGCCACTGCACGAAAATCTGTTTTTGGAGTCCAACCCCATTCCTGTTAAGTGGGCACTGCAAAAAATGGGCATGATGACCGAGGGTATTCGTTTGCCGCTTACAGTCTTTTCAGCGTCTGGACAGCCGGCATTAACTCAGGCTATGCAACAATCGGGAATTATTGAATGAAGCTTTACCGACTCTTGTTTATGCGCACGTTAAAACTGACCAGCATGATTATCTTGCTGCTGCAGATTACCGCCTGTAGTTGGTTATTTGGTGACGAAGGTACTTTTCGTGACCGCAGCAACGATTATCGCCAAGCTACGGTAACAGCGCCATTAGAATTACCAGAAGGCATGGAGAGTGAATCGATTGATGATCGCTATACCATCCCAACGATCAGCGACCGCACCACATTGGATGATGATTTTGAAGTGCCATCGCCTGAGCCGTTGGCAGATGACGTTAACCGTGATCAGGTTCGTATCAACTCGCTAGGTGAACAGCGCTGGATTTTGGTCAATGGCGCTCCCGGCCAAGTATGGCCGCGTTTACGAGGATTTCTCAGCCTAAATCAGTTAGCGGTACAACATACTGATGCTATCAACGGTCTTATTGAAACTGCATGGCTGCAACCTGAGGGCGAAGATGCTTTGCGTGAACGCTATCGCCTGCGGATTGATCAGGGTGTGCAACGAGGCACCAGTGAGATCTATGTGCTACAAGCCGATATTCGCTCCGGTGATGAAAATTGGCCCCAGCAATCGAGTAATGCCGAGCGCGAAAAAATTATGACTCAGGAACTCGCCCAGTATTTGGCCGATAGTTCTGCCGCCGCTGCGGTATCGATGCTGGCGCAACAGGCAATCAACTCCTCAGGGAAAATCACCTTACAAGAAGACGCCAATAACAATATTCATATTAATCTTGCACTACCCTTTTCCCGCGCTTGGGCCGCGGTGGGTAACGCCCTGCAAAAATCCGGCTTTGTTATTGATGATATAAACCGCACTGAGCAGGTGTATCACCTTAATTATGTTGAAGGCTCTAATTCTAAAGAGAAGGAAAAAGACGGTATTTTCTCTTGGATGTTTGATTGGGCACCATCGAACGATGCAGACAAACCCGCAGAGAGTATCGCCTACCGGGTCCGCTTAACGGATAGCAACAACGGCACCATCGCTATCACTATTGAAAGCGCCGACAATACTGAACTCAGTAAAAGTGACACTGAGAGATTACTAAAACTGATCAAACGCAACATCACATAACTTCGATGAGTTTTTCATTTGCATCTCTGGGTAGCGGCAGCCGCGGCAATGCTACTCTTATTCGTTCTGAAAATGCCCTACTGTTAGTCGATAATGGTTTTACTCTTAAAGAAACTGAACGCCGCTTGGCCAAACTAGGCCACTGCCCAGAAGATATTTCTGCCATTTTAGTCACCCATGAGCATGGCGATCATATTAAAGGCGTCGGCCCTCTTGCTCGCAAATACCAATTACCCGTTTATCTCACCCACGGCACTGCGCAGTATCAAGGCTTAAATAACGTCAATGAAATGCATCAGATCAATATTCACCGTATTTTTACTGTGGAAGATATTGATATTACTCCGGTAGCGGTACCGCATGATGCCAGAGAGCCCTGCCAGTTTGTTTTTCGTCATGCCAATAAAACCATCGGCTTACTGACTGACCTTGGCAGTATTACGCCGCATGTTACCGAACAATACCAACACTGTGATGCACTGATGCTGGAGTGTAATCACTGTCCTGAACTGTTAGCTATGGGGCAATACCCCGCCTCATTAAAACAGCGTGTCGGCGGGCATTGGGGGCATCTCAGCAATCATCAGGCCGCAAATCTGCTAGAGCAAATAGACGTGGAGCGGATACAACACTTGGTGATTTCGCATATTAGCGAAAATAATAATACTGAGGCGCTGGCTAAAGCCGCAGTCACAAAATGGTATTCACAGGACTTGCCGATTTTAGCCAAGCAGGATGAAGCGATCGACTGGTTAGCGGTTAACTGATAAAAGCCCCCACCTTGGCAGGGGCGATAAATCTACTGGATCAAATCATATTGATCGCGAAGGATAGTGATAATCTCTTGTTTCGGGTTATCTGACAAAATAATTTTCTCGCCGGTAATTTTCTCGGCAATACCCGTATAAGTGTCCGATACTGACATCAGAACTGCCTCAGGCAATGCATTGTCTTTGGCTAATGCATAACGCTCATCCATACGGTTTTTATTTAACAAAATATCGGCATCCGGAAAATGGTTTAGCAATAACTGGCGGAAACCCTCTTTCGAATTTTCAATAATGTTACCGTCACGATAAGCCGCACCATCCCAAATTCTAGAGGAGTCAGGGGTACCCACCTCGTCCATATAAATCAGTTTTTCTTGGCCATGTTTATCAGTGACATAACCAAATTCAAATTTGGTATCGACAAATATTTGATCGAGTTTTTCCAAGGCATCACTGATAACAGCAAAACCTTCCGACAATAATTTTTCGTAATTGCTCACATCATCCAGACTACGGAAATTAAAAGCTTCCAAGTTATTAGTAATATCATCACGAGTGATATTGACATCATCCACTTCCGGTACGCCCGGTATACCCTTTAAAATACCTTTGGTAGAGGGTGTAATTAACAACTCAGGCAATTTTTGGTCTTTGTTTAAATTGTCAGCAATTTCAATTCCACAAAAGTTACGCTCACCTTTGGCATAGGAACGCCACATTGATCCGGTAATATATTGACGGGCAATGGCTTCAATCATCACCGGTTTGGCCTTTTGCACAATCCAAACCAAAGGATGGGGAATATCCAGAATATGACTGTCGGCCAAACCCTGCTCACGAAATAATTTAAACCAGTGATTGGAAATCGCATTCAGCGAAGCGCCTTTACCTGGCACACCATGCATATCACCTTCACCATGCCAGATACATTCAAAGGCTGAAATACGATCACTAATTACCATCACTGCCAATTCGGCATCAGCGGCAACATCGTAACCTTTCTGCTCAATCAACCGACGACTGTCTGCAGCCGTTAGCCAATACACTGATCGCACCTTGCCACTGTGGACAGCTTGTTCTGTACGGATAGGAAGATTGTTATTAACTGCCAATACTTTGGTAGCAAGACTCATGGTAAATGCCCTGTTTTAACTCGTTAATGGTTTGCAGATGATAATCTAGGTGGCCGACCAGCCCGGTGAATGGGTCAATGTACGGTGTATTCTAGAACGGGGATTCTACCAGATATTACAGCCGATTCCAGCTCACACTGCGTTCAAAAGGCGCTTGTGCACGGCTGTAATAATCGGCTTGTTCGCCGCTGGAAAGGTATAATCTGATAATGCGGAAGGGCTCACCCATTTAATGGCCTGGCCTTCTTTGCTTTCTGCCTGACCGGTAAAGCTGTCGACCCACCAGACATCTAACAAGACGGCTTTGTCGGTGTAATCATGGCGAACTTCAAGCAGAGGATGACCATCAATAAACACCAGACCCAGCTCTTCATAAAGCTCACGCGATAAGGCCTGTTCCACCGTTTCGTTCTGCTCGACTTTACCGCCGGGGAACTCCCATAAACCCCCTTGATGGCTAGCTTCTGGGCGCAGTGCAATCAAAATATTCTGGCGCTTATCCACAATCACACCAACAGCAACATGCACCGACTTAGCAGAAGTGTTAGCGGGCATTAGGTTCGGTATTCGGCATTGATGCGCACATAGTCGTGGGAAAGGTCGCTGGTCCAAACGGTGGCGGTATCACTACCTCTATCAAGATTGATAGTGATGATAATCTCTTCCGATGCCATGGCCGCCACACCCTGCTGTTCGGTATAGCTTTCAGCGCGACAACCGTTTGCTGCAATCAGAACATTATTTAAGTAAACAGAGATTCGATCAACATCGAGGTTTTCAACACCAGCACGACCAATCGCCGCCAACAAGCGCCCCCAATTAGGGTCGCTGGCAAAGAGCGCGGTTTTTACCAAGGGGGATTCGGCAACGGTATAAGCCACCTTTAAACACTCTTCTTCACTTTGGCCGCCATTAACAGCAACGGTTACAAATTTACTGGCGCCTTCGCCATCTCGAACTAAACCTTGGGCCAGTTCAATAAAAATACCGGTAATAGCCTCTTGCAGCATGGCATAAGCAGGATGTTGCTGATCATCGACTACAGCAAGCGATGACTGCGCGGTTGCCACTAACATACAAGCATCGTTAGTGGAGGTATCGCCATCGACTGTAATGCGGTTAAAGGATTGGTTTACCGCCTGTTCAATCATTACCTCTAACAGGTGCTGTTCAATGGCGGCATCGGTAGCCACATAGGCCAACATGGTTGCCATATTGGGCTTAATCATACCGGCACCCTTGGCAATACCGGTAACGGTTATCGTTTCACCCAGACAATCTATCTGCACTGAAGCGGCTTTGGGACGCGTGTCGGTGGTCATAATGCCGCTAGCCGCTTGCTCCCAGCCATGACTATCCAAAGCGGCTTGTGCAGCGGGTAAGGCCGCAATTATTTTATCAACCGGCAAGGGCTCACCGATAACACCGGTGGAAAAAGGCAGTACCTGATCGGTATTGATCGCAGCCAGAGAGGCCATTGCCTGACAACAAGACTGACTATCACGCAAACCCGCTGCGCCGGTGCCGGCGTTGGCATTGCCAGTATTAACCATAAAATAACGCGGCGTTGTCGCAGCCAAATATTGCTTGGCTTGTTGTACCGGCGCTGCACAAAAAGCATTGCGAGTAAAAACACCGGCAACGGTTGCCCCTTCGGCAATTTCCATCACCACCAGATCCGGACGACCCGCTGTTTTAATACCAGCGGATGTGGTGCCTAAACGAAACCCCTTAACAGGGTGCAACGGTGGTAATTTTTCTTCGCCGACTGCCATAAATATTCTCTAATGTGTTTTCGAATAACTTACACCAATTTACCATGACAATGTTTATATTTTTTACCGGAGCCACAAGGACAGGGATCATTACGACCCACTTTTTCCCCTTTGCGAACAAAAGGGGTTTGCTCGGCTTCAGCCGATTGCTGCTCCTGCTCAGGCAATGCCGAGGCATCAGCATGCTGGAACTGCATGGGGTTTTGCGCCTGCTGCTCACGACGCTGACGCTCCAACGCCTCGATCTCGTCTTCGCGTTGAATACGAACATTGGCTAAAAAGCGCACCACATCATGCTTTAATCTGTTCAGCATGGATTCAAATAAATTAAAGGCTTCACGCTTATATTCTTGCTTGGGGTTTTTCTGCGCGTAGGCACGCAGATGAATACCCTGACGCAAATGATCCATGGTCGCCAGATGTTCTTTCCATAGATTATCCAACACTTGCAACATAATATGTTTTTCGAACTTGCGAATTTCAGCGCCAATTTCCTTGGCCTTTGCTTCATAGCCATCGACAATCACTGCCAATATTTTTTCGCGCAAGGGTTCCTCATGAAGATCGTCGTCGTCATCCAGCCATTGTTGAATGGGCATGGTAGCGGCAAATTCATTTTCAAGCCGTTGCTCCAGACCGGGTATATCCCACTGCTCTTCTAATGTCTGAGGAGGAATATACTCATCAATCACGTCATTCACGACATCAGCGCGAATCGCTTCAATGGTTTCAGTAATCTCTTCTTCTTCGAGCAGATATTTACGCTGGCTATAAACAATTTGGCGCTGGTCGTTAGCCACATCATCATATTCTAATAGCTGCTTACGAATATCAAAGTTACGACCTTCAACTTTACGCTGAGCCTTTTCGATAGCGTTGGTTACCATGCGATGTTCAATCGCTTCACCTTTTTCCATACCCAGCGCTTTCAAAAAATTACGCACTCGATCGGACGCAAAAATACGCATTAGATTATCTTCCATGGAAAGATAAAAACGCGACATACCCGCATCACCCTGACGACCGGCACGACCACGAAGCTGATTATCAATACGGCGAGATTCGTGGCGCTCGGTACCAATAATATGCAAGCCACCGGCTTCCAACACAGTATCATGACGCTTTTTCCAATCTGCCCTTATGGTTTCAATCTGACTATCCGACGGATTATCCAACGCGGCGATTTCTACTTCGACATTACCACCCAGCACAATATCCGTACCACGGCCGGCCATATTGGTTGCAATGGTAACAACACCCGGCCGACCTGCTTGGGCAATAATTTGAGCTTCTTGCTCATGGAATTTTGCATTTAACACTTTATGCGCAATGTTTGATTTTTCAAACCGACGAGACAGTTCTTCCGAGGTTTCAATTGAAGCGGTACCGACTAATACCGGAGCACCCTCAGCGGTCATGGTTTTTACATCGGCAACAATGGCATCGTATTTTTCATCCTTCGACAAATAAACCAAGTCATTCAAATCTTGACGCATTTGCGGCACATTGGTGGGGATAACGACGACTTGCAAATCGTAAATTTGATGAAACTCAAACGCCTCGGTATCAGCGGTACCGGTCATACCGGCCAGTTTGTTAAACTGACGGAAATAATTCTGGAAGGTCGTTGAGGCCAACGTCTGGCTCTCTGCCTGAATCGTTACCCCCTCTTTGGCTTCGATTGCCTGATGCAAGCCTTCAGATAAACGACGGCCAGGCATGGTACGGCCGGTATGCTCATCAATTAAAACAACCTGACCGCCTTGAATAATATATTCAACATCGCGGTTAAATAATTTATGGGCCCGAACGCCTGAATAAACATGCTGCAGCATGGACAGGTTGCTGACTGAGTAAAGGCTGTCACCCTGTTCTAGCATGCCCGCTTTAGTTAAAAGTTCTTCAACATGAAGGTGGCCTTGTTCGGTTAACTCTACCTGACGTGCTTTTTCATCAATCGTATAGTGGCCCTCGATGAGTGATTCGCCTTCCTGTTGTTCAGTTTGTAATGTTAACTGCGGAATCAAACTATTGATTTGACGATATAGCTCAGAACTATCTTCCGCTGGGCCGGAAATAATTAACGGCGTTCTAGCCTCATCAATCAAAATGGAATCTACTTCATCGACAATGGCGAAATTTAAACTGCGCTGGAAGCGATCTTCCTTGGTAAAGGCCATATTGTCGCGCAGATAATCAAAACCGAATTCGTTGTTGGTACCGTAGGTAATATCACAGGCATAAGCGGCACGCTTTGACTCAGGGCTTTGGCCTGAACTGATAACGCCAACTGATAGCCCCAAAAATTCATAGATGGGACGCATCCAGTTAGCATCACGTTCCGCCAGATAATCATTGACCGTAACAACAAAAGCACCGTCACCGGACAATGCGTTTAAATACACCGGCAGGGTAGCCATGAGGGTTTTACCCTCACCGGTACGCATCTCGGCAATACGGCCCTGATGCAGGCAGAGGCCACCAATCATTTGTACATCAAAATGGCGCATACCCAAGGTTCTTTGTGCCGCTTCACGAACGGCGGCAAAGGCTTCGGGCAATAATTGATCAAGGGTCTCACCCTGCTGAAGACGTTGTTTAAATTCTTCGGTTTTGGCTGTTAGCGCTTCATCACTAAGCGCGCTGATACTCGCTTCAAAGCCATTGATCTGCTGGACCGTTTTGCCCATGCGCTTAAGTACACGATCATTTTTGCTACCGAAGATTTTTTTGGCGATATTTCCAAACATAATAAGCTACTGCAGTGTAAGTGTTATTGTAAGAGACGCTAAGTGGCGCTAATGTCGATAGACGGGCCGCCAAGGCGCTAGTTTAATCTAACTGGGACCAATAAGGCAGGGCAATATTCACCGGTTGGTGCGGTGAATATAGGTGGCAGGATCGACCGGACGACCGTGTTTATAGACTTCGAAGTGAACGTGGGGTCCAGTGGAACGGCCACTGCTTCCCATCAGGGAAATAGTCTGGCCTTTTTTTACAATATCACCCACTTCAACTTTGTTTTCCATGTTATGGGCGTAACGTGTCATAAAGCCGTTGCCGTGGTTAATTTCCACTAAACGACCATAGCCATAGCGCTCTCCGGACCATGTAACAACGCCAGAACCGACCGCAATAATCTCTGAACCTAGCTTACCGGCAAAATCGACACCTTCATGCATGGCTTTGCGACCAGTAAATGGATCAGTACGAAGACCAAAGTGGGAAGACATCCAGCCTTTTTTGATCGGACGACCGGCAAGAAAGACTTCATCTTCAATCTTGCGGTTGGCCATTAAGGTTTCTAATACTTCAAGCTGTTGTTCACGATTATCGATTCGCTGCTCCAAACTATGGATAGCATCGACAAAATCAGGATTTTGATAAACCTTACCTAAATCGGCAGACTGGGGGCCACCCAAAGCTGGCTGCTGGCTAAAATCGAATTCGCCTTTGTCGAGCTTGGCAACGCTGGTGATACGCTCGCCCAGAGCGTCCAGCCGTACAAGACGAGCTTGAAGTTCGGCCATGCGCAGGGTTAAGGCTTGCAAGTGTTGTTCGGTTTTAAGTTTTGTCTCAGCAAGCAGTTGCTGCTCTTTGCTGTTTTTCTCTTTTATGGCTGCAACAGCCTGCGGATCGAGTACGTCGTTATTATTAGCGACGGTATAGCCAATAAGACCGCCGATAGCCAGAGGAACACCCAAAAAACACAGCGAAAAAAGCGTCCGCGACCATCGTGCCAACGAAATTGACAATGACTGGCCATGCTTGTCACTAACCATAATGACTTTCATAAAATAAGGAGGCTTCAGTTCGGTTTATTGAGTAAAAAAGATGGCAACAGGCTATCAATATTATCTTGGCGAATATCGCATACAACTCAGCCTGTGATCAACTTTCGGCAGGGGATTATAACAGAACCGTTTAAACTTTGAGCAAAAAACCTTAAGCGGCCGATACAGGCGCCATATAAGAGATGGGAGCCGTATCTTTGTCTTCAAATGTGACCACTTCCCAGGCATCGGTTTCAGCAATTAATGCTCTCAAAGAGGCGTTATTGAGCGCATGGCCGGATTTATGCGCCTGAAATTCACCAATCAAGCTATTGCCGAGCAGATATAGGTCGCCGATGGCATCCAGTACCTTGTGCTTAACAAATTCGTCCTCATAACGCAGGCCGTCTTCATTAAGAATGCGATATTCATCAACCACAATCGCATTATAGACACTGCCACCTTGGGCTAAGCCCTTGGAACGCAGATATTCAAATTCATGCATAAAACCGAAGGTGCGAGCCCGGCTGACTTCCTTGACAAAGGAAGTGCTGGAAAAATCCAGCGCAGCCTCACCGGTACGATCACGAAATACCGGGTGATCAAAATCGATGGTAAACGACACTTTGAAGCCATCAAAGGGGAGGAATCTGGCAACTTTATCGCCGTGTTTCACCGTTACCGGTCGTTTTATACGGATAAACTGCTTGGCCTTCGGCTGCTCCTCAATACCAGCGGACTGGATCAAAAACACAAAAGGGCCGGCACTGCCGTCCATAATAGGGACTTCGGCGGCACTCAACTCAATATAGGCGTTATCAATACCCAGACCTGCCATCGCTGACAATAGATGCTCAACCGTTGACACCCTTACATCACCTTTGGTCAAGGTGGTCGATAAGGTGGTATCACCGACATTCTCCGCTCGCGCGGCAATTTCAACAACAGGGTCAAGATCAGTACGACGAAACACAATGCCGGTATCAATCGGCGCCGGTAACAAGGTCAAATACACTTTTTCACCCGAGTGCAGACCGACACCGGTAGCACGGATGGCATTGCGTAATGTACGTTGTTTAATCATCGTTATTCTTCATGGTTATT
>NZ_CAXAHB010000053.1:0-12174 GCF_963968385.1 uncultured Oceanicoccus sp. | reverse complement strand
TCTAATGAAAGATATCCCTCCGGCTGTTGGTGATGGGTTTGGTAGCGAGTCAGAAATAGCTGAGTCAGAACCAGAACATAACACAGAAACCGTTGCCTCCACGCCAAGTGATGAGCAGGAAGTCATAGTCATTAATATCGTTGCAAAAGATGAGCCCTTTAAGGGGCCCGACCTGTTGCATATTTTACTGGCCTGCGATTTACGTTTTGGTGAGATGAATATCTTTCATCGACACGAACAATCCAACGGCAAAGGTCCGGTACAATTTAGTATGGCCAATAGCGTTGAGCCCGGCTTTTTTGACCTTGATACCATCGATGATTTTTCTACACCCGGTGTATGCTTTTTTATGAGCGTACCGGGACCACAAGAACCTATCCAGGCTTTTGAGTGCATGATAGAAACCGCCCAGTGTTTGGTGAGTCATCTCAATGGAGAAATGCTGGACGAGTCGCGCAGCGTTATGACCAGCCAAACGCTTGATCACTGCCGTCAGCGCCTGCATGATTTTGAGCGACTTCAACTAACTCGCGCCTAATGTCTTTACCTCCCCAGATTAGCCAGCAGCTCGATCAGCTGCGCGCCGTTATTAATCAACATAACTATCGCTATTATGCTCTGGATGATCCGTCGATTCCCGATGCGGAATACGATCGGTTGATGCGTGAGTTACAAGCAATTGAGGCGCAGTATCCGGAAGTTATTACCCCTGAGTCACCCACCCAGCGCGTAGGTGCGGAGCCATTGGAAGGCTTTAATCAGATCAAACATAAAGTGCCGATGTTATCGCTGGATAATGTTTTTAGCACCGAAGAGTTAATGGATTTTGATCGTCGTATCATTGATCGACTGGGTGGCGATACACCTTTTCGTTTAGTGTGTGAACCTAAATTAGATGGTGCTGCGGTTAGTCTGCTTTACCGGCATGGCAAGCTGGAGCGAGGCGCAACCCGCGGTGATGGCTCTGTGGGTGAGGATATTACCCATAATGTTAGAACCATAAAATCTATACCCTTGACCTTGATGGGGGAAAATCACCCTGAGGTGATCGAGGTGCGCGGCGAAATTTATATGCCGAAAAAGGGTTTTGAGGCGCTCAATAAGCGCGCCCGTGCCAATGATGAGAAAATCTTTGTTAATCCTCGCAACGCCGCTGCAGGCAGTTTGCGTATGCTGGATGCCCGTATCACTGCTGAACGTCCCTTAGAAATGTGTTGCTATAGCGTCGGCTTGGTGGAAGGTGGCAATCTACCTGATAACCACAGCGCTATTTTGCAGCAGTTACAACAATGGGGTTTTCGCATCAATAGCGAAATGCGAGTGGTTGATGATATTAATGGTTGTCTGCAATACCATGACTATTTATTAGCCAAGCGCAATAGTCTGGCCTACGATATCGATGGCATTGTTTATAAAGTCGATGATCTGGATTTACAGCAGCGATTAGGCTTTACCGCCAAAGGCCCGCGCTGGGCGATAGCGCATAAATTTCCTGCCGAAGAAGAAATCACCCGACTGTTAGGTGTCGACTTTCAAGTCGGAAGAACCGGAGTCATTACACCGGTTGCCCGTTTAGAGCCAGTGTTTGTTGGTGGCGTTACCGTCAGCAATGCCACCTTGCATAATCGTGATGAAATTGAACGACTTGGCGTCAAGATTAACGATACCGTTGTGGTGCGTCGTGCCGGTGATGTGATTCCGCAAGTAGCCAAAGTGGTATTGGAGCGTCGTGGTGATGATGTTATTGATATCCAGTTTCCTGAACGCTGCCCTATCTGTGACTCCGATGTTGAGCGAGTCAAAATTGTTAAGCACAGCAAAGCTGGACGGTCGGAAGAAGAGGGTGCTGGCTATCGTTGTGTTGGTCGTTTGGTCTGTCAGGCGCAATTAAATCAGGCGATTATTCATTATGCCTCTCGCAAAGCTTTGGATATCGATGGCCTTGGGGAAAAAATTGTTGAGCAATTGGTTGGCCAAGGTTTGGTCAAAAGCCCTGCCGATTTATATAAACTGAGGTTTGAGGACCTACACCAGCTGGAAGGTTTTGCCGAATTGTCAGCGAAGAATTTACTGGCTGCCATAGCTGAGCGAAAATCCGTACCACTGAATAAATTGATTTTTGCACTAGGTATCCCTGATGTGGGCGAAGAAACGGCAAAGGTATTGGCCGATGCCCTTGGCAGTATCGATAGAATCCGTTTGGCACTACCGGAGTTGTTGGTTCATTTGCCCGATATTGGGCGAGAAGTGGCTAACGAAATTACCGGTTTTTTTGCTGATTCACATAATGCAGCGGTTATCGATGACCTGATCAATGTTGGCGTGAGTGCCAATAATGCCAGTGATATAGGTGCTAAATATCAGGGTGCGATGACCATGGCTGAATCTGTTAGCCGTTTTAATATTCCCGGTGTTGGGCCGACGACGGCGGAGCATTTGGCGGGTCATTTTAACGAGCTCACCGATTTGATGGACGCTTCTGTTGAGACGTTGGCGACTGTTAATAAAGTTAGTGCCAAAGCTGCAAGAAGTCTTGCCGAGTTCTTTGATAATGATGATAATCGCAGCAAGGTCCATTTATTTGAGCAGCAATTACTGGATTTTGGTATGCATTGGCGATGTCAGCGTCAGGAAATTGCTGCACTGCCTTTGGAGGGTTTGATTTACGTGGTCACCGGCACTCTGGAAACTATGGGTCGCAGTGATGCCAAGACGAGGCTGCAAGCCCTAGGTGCCAAAGTGGCGGGTAGTGTGTCTAAAAAAACCGATTGTGTCGTAGCCGGCCCCGGTGCCGGTTCAAAATTAACCAAAGCACAGGAATTAGGGGTGGACGTGATTGATGAGGCAACACTGATGGCCCTATTTGAAAGCTATAATGTTTAAAATAATGATTTGAATGGACTAGATAGTCATCATGAAATTAATACCAAGCTACAGTCTGTTATTGCTTACCGTTGTTATGCTAACAACCGGCTGTACCGTTTCGCCGCCAAAAAATCAGCAAAATATCTGCGCAATCTTTCGTGAGAAGGATGGTTGGTATGATGATGCCGCCGATGCCCGTGATAATTGGAATTCACCCATTCCAGTGATGATGGCCATCATGCATCAGGAATCCCGCTTTAAACAGAAGGCAAAACCTCCCCGTACCAAGATCTTCGGGTTTATACCTGGCCCTAGGCCTTCAAGTTCTTATGGCTACTCACAAGCAAAAAAAGCGACCTGGGATTGGTATATGCGAAGTAGTGGTAATTACGGTTCGGACAGAGATGACTTTGCTGACGCTATCGACTTTATCGGCTGGTACAATCATACCAGTAGGAAAAAATCCAATATCCAGCCTAATGATACCTATCATCTCTATTTGGCCTATCACGAAGGCCATGGTGGCTTTAATCGTCGTACCTTTAAGAAAAAACCTTGGCTGATCAAAGTGGCAAAAAAAGTTTCAGCACGTTCAAATCGTTATGCTTCGCAGTTGGCTGGGTGTGAGGAGAGCTTGAAAAGCCCATGGTGGAAGTTCTGGTAAATTGATCATTTTCTCAATAAAATTTACTCAATAAAAAAAAGGCCCATAAGGGCCTTTTTTTTAAACCGTTCGCTTATGCTTCGGCTAGTTCTGGTTCTTCAGTTTTTTCTTTAGGTTTGAGTTTTTCAAGTTCCTTCTCAAGATTGGCAATGGTATTTTGATGCTGATGACTTTCTTGTTTGTATTCTTTATTACTCTTAGTTAAAAGATCATTAGCTTTACGTTGATCTTCCAATTTTTTCTTGGTTTCAACGAGATTCTTTTTTAATTTTTTGGCATCAAGTTGCTTTAGTTCTTTGATTTCCAGCTTTAGTGTACCTAATTCCTTCTGGGTTGCTTTGGCTTTGGCACGCAACGTGTCGAATTCTTTTTTAATATTCTCCGAGCGGTTGCTTAGTTCACGATTCTCCTGCTCGAGACGTTTAATATCTGTGCCGCCATTCTTTAATTCGTTAATTTCAGCAGCTTGCTGGGCAATTGTCGCCTGCAATTTGGCCTTGGCATTTATTTGCTCTTCCGTTTTATAGCGCTCGGCGGTGATTTTCTTTTCGTACTGGGACTTAAGGTCGCCCTCAAGTTTGATCAATGCTTCTAGTTGTTCGGCTGACGCCACAGTGAGTACCTCGATAATATCAACAGCTTTAAAATGGGTTTTGGGAAAGGGCTTCGGCCTCTTGGTTTATGGGTTAGGCCAGTTATAGCACTCTTTTACGGCGGCGGATTATACATAAAATAGAATCTAATGGCTAATGCTTGGCCATTAGAATTAGGGCCGTTACCGATATTATTGACCTACTGAGTAAATACTTTTAGCTGCGGTAAATTGATATTATGGGTGGCGGGAGGGTTTAAATGAGAATTCTGTTGCTATCAGCCTATGATACGCCGAGCCATCGACACTGGTGTGAAATATTGATGGAGCATTTTCAGCACTATGACTGGACAATGCTTAGCCTGCCTGCCCGATATTTCAGCTGGCGGGTGCGTGGTAATAGCCTGAGCTTTGCGTTTGGTAAGCCGGGTCTATTGCGGCAAGATTATGATCTGCTAATCGCCACTTCGATGGTGGATTTATCAGCTTTGCGTGGCTTTGTGCCCTCGTTAGCCAAAATTCCTACCGTGGTCTATTTTCATGAAAATCAGTTTGCTTATCCCGCCAGCCAACAGCAGCATAAATCGATAGAGCCGCAAATACTTAATATCTACACAGCATTAGCAGCTGATAAAGTGGCATTTAACAGTGAGTATAATCGACAGACCTTTTTATCTGGCGCTAGAGAATTGTTGCATAAAATGCCAGATCAGGTGCCCACAGGATTGTTAGAGCGCATAGACACCGCCAGCGAGGTATTATCGGTGCCGTTATCGCCGGTCAGTGTTGATTCATATCGAGATACCTCTAGCCCGTTGCAAGTGCTATGGAATCATCGCTGGGAGTATGACAAAGCCCCAGAGCGTTTATTCGCTGCCCTTAAGCTTGCCTTATCTTCAGGTGTCATATTGGAGCTACATATAGTCGGGCAGCAATTTCGGCAGACACCTCCTGTATTTGACCAGATGGAACGCTATCTTCGAGAGCATTACCCCGGCGTTATTCAGCATTGGGGCTTTATTGAAAATTCCTCAGATTATCAGCAGCTTCTGGCGGCGTGTGATGTGGTGCTTTCGACGGCCCTGCATGACTTTCAGGGGCTTGCGGTATTGGAGGCGGTAGCTGCTGGTTGCATACCTTTGCTGCCTAACCGGCTTTGCTATCGCGAGTGGTTTGCTGATAACTATTTATATACTTCCTTTGAAGATATTGATCGGGAGGCTGAGCAATTAGCGAGTAAATTGGGCGCGCTGGCTACCTGTAAAGCCATGAGAGAATGGCCCGAGCCACCTTGCGTTGACCGATTTTCAATAATCCGACTTTGCAAAGACTATTCACGGCTATTTGAACAAACTATTCATAGCCAGAATAACGGCTAAGCAGTATCATAAGCCGAATTTATTCAGCCCCTAGATAAACCCAAGACGATATTGCTATGACGAAAGAACGTGTATTAACTGGTATTACCACCACAGGGACGCCTCACTTGGGTAATTATGTCGGTGCGATTAAGCCGGCTATTGAAGCCAGCAAGCAAAGCGATATTGATTCCTTCTTTTTTCTGGCGGACTACCATGCTCTAATTAAATGTCATGATCCTGCTCAGGTTAGGCAGTCGACTAAAGAGATTGCAGCCACTTGGCTAGCGCTGGGTTTAGATACGGATAACAGTACCTTTTACCGTCAATCCGATGTGCCAGAAATTACTGAGCTCAGTTGGATTTTAACCTGCATGACAGCCAAAGGTTTAATGAACCGGGCTCATGCTTATAAAGCCGCTGTTCAAGCCAATGAAGATGAAGGCGAAGATCCAGATAACGCTGTCACCATGGGTTTATTTAGTTACCCAGTGTTAATGGCTGCGGATATTTTGATGTTTAATGGCAAAAAAATTCCTGTCGGCAAAGATCAAATTCAACATGTTGAAATGGCCAGAGATATTGCCCAGCGTTTTAATCACCACTTTGATCATTTGTTTGTGTTACCTGAAGCTGATATCGGTGACGATATTGCCGTATTAAGCGGTCTTGATGGTCGTAAAATGAGTAAGAGCTATAACAATACCATTCCGCTTTTTTTAACCGAAAAAAAATTACAAAAGCATATCAACAAAATTAAAACCAATTTGCTTGAGCCGGGTGAGCCCAAAGACACTGCAGATTCCACCGTATTTGAAATTTGGCAGGCTTTTGCCAATCAAGAGCAAACTCAATATATGCGTGACCAATTTGCTAACGGTATTGCCTGGGGGCAGGCGAAAAAGGAATTATTTGCCTTGATCAATAAAGAGCTAGCGCCTGCCCGTGAACGTTATGAAGAATTAATGGCCGATGGCGATTTTATTGAGCAGGAATTACAAAAGGGTGCTGAAAAAGCACGTGAATCGGCTTCGGTTCTCTTAAGCAAGGTGCGAGCTGCTGTAGGGATTGCGCGGATTCTAAAATAGAAATTTTACAGGCATAAAAAAACCGCCTCAGTGAGGCGGTTAGCTTTTGCTCGAGGGAGAGCAAAATAAGGGAGACGTTTTAAAAAACAACAAAGTCAATATAACACTGATCAGAAATATGGCTAGCAGTGTCTTTTAAAGTTGTGACTCAGGTCACAAATTAAAAGCGATTAGGGCATAGTAACCATGGTAAGCCTCTGATTATGAGATTTGCGATGCTTTTTTCTCAATAGAGATATTTTAGACATAAAAAAACCGCCTCAGTGAGGCGGTTAACTTTTACTCGAGGGAGAGCAAAATAAGGGAGACGTTTAAAAACAACAAAGTCAATATAACATCGATCAAAAATATCGCTAGCAGCGCCTTTCAAAGTTGTGACTCAGGTCACAACTTTGAAGGTGAATGAGGCAGGGTCAGCATGCTGAACCTCTTTGATGATAAAGTTTGCGATGCTATTTCTTTACATAGAGATTTCACAGGCATAAAAAAACCGCCTCAGTGAGGCGGTTATCTTTTACTCGAGGGAGAGCAAAAGTAGGGACACGTTTAAAACCAATAGAGTCAATATAACAGCGTTCTGTAATATCGCTATCAACGCCTTTCAATAGTGTGATACAGGTCACAAATAAATAGCGATTTTAGAATTGAATGGAGATATCTGCATAATAAGAGCGTGGTTTACCGATAAAATAGCGATCTCCCGTAAATGAGGAATAATCAGCACGATCAGCATACTTTTTATCAGTCAGGTTATTAATTCGTAAGCCAATACTAAGATTGCTACTGAGTTGCTGCCGCACTCGAAGATGATAAAGGTTATGTCCTTCATAGCTATGCAGATTGTCGATATCAGTATAGTACTTACCGATTGAGACCCACTCCAATTCAGCGCGGCTGTTTTCGCTGGGCTGCCAGCCCAGTTGTACCGTGCTTATTCTTCTTGGCGCCGTATCGATATCATTGCCGTTAAGGTTAATAGCCTCAGCTGAACCAAAAAGACTCACATCGCGGGTATATTGATGGCGAGAAAAGCTGCCCGATGCGCTTAAATCCCAGTGATCTGCCAGCGACCAAGACAGATCATATTCCACCCCCTTATGCTCAGTTTTGCCATTATCCAGATTCAGGCGTTCGGAGGACTGAAAGATCACATTGGATTTTTTGCTATAAAAACCGATGAGGCTATATTCCAGGCTTTGGTAACGGCCTCGCAGGCCCCATTCAATACTATTGATGGCTTCTGAATCTAAATCCGCCTGCATTTGGCCGTTCTGTAAACGGTACATTTCGGTCGCTTGAGGTGCTCTAAAGCCATGAGCAAAACGAAGATAACTGTTTATCTGCTCGCTAAATTGATGGTTTAAACTAGCGTTAAGGGAAATGTTGCCAAAGCTGTCTTTGCTGTCTTCAGGTCGGGTATAACGGCAATTATCGCAAGTTGATCCATCTTCAAGGGTATTGCCAGCGATCATCTGATTGTCATAATCGTATTCTAAAAACTCATAACGACCACCAAACGAGAGTGTGGTGCTAGGCTGAATACGGTAATCAGCGCTAATAAAGGCTGCCAGCATTAATGCTTCGACTTCATAGTCATACTGCCTGCCAGCAGGGAAGGGGGGCGAACCACCTTGCTGTGACTGTTTAAGATAGCTGTCGGTCATTTCGGCATCAAACCCCTGCCGCAGTGTTAAGCCATAGGAGGCTTGATGTTCATAACTGGTTTGAACCCCGATACTTTTTTGGCCATTGTCTTCCAATGGTTTCTTGGGTAAAAAGTGCATAAGAAATTGCATCTCGGTGTAGCGAGCATAAGGCGTAATAACAAGAGAACCACCATCTCGCAAGGCTTTTGTTATAGTGCTTTGTAATCTTATTGAATGGCTATCGCGATAGGCTTCAGGGTCAGGATTCTCGCGCTGGCGTTCACTGTCTTTATAAGCGTTCTTACCATTAACATAGCCTGCAGTCTCTTGATTAAGATTGCTGACACTCAGCAGGGTATTGATATCGAGTCCAGCTCCATGATATTCATGCCGCAAACTCATTTTTTGTTGATCAAAACCGGCATCATCTTTGTAGCCGCCATCATGGGTGCTGTTAACATTAAGCCGATAGCCGTGTTGTGCTGCATTATCAGACTGACTAAATTTCATTCGGTAATAATCGTTAGCGCCGGTTTCGATAGTTAATAGCTGGTGATCGGCCATAGCTGGCTGACTAATGACATTAATCACGCCATGAAGTGCATCTGAGCCATGCATAATCGTACCTGGGCCGCGCAGTACTTCAATGTGGTGAGCTTGCTCGGTATTGAGATCAAATAGCTGATTTACGTTGCAGAACCCAGTTGCACGGACCGGCACACCATCTTCAGCTACCATAAATGCACCGCAGCTACCCGCTCCGGTTAATACTGGAGAGCGGATTGCAGTTAGATGCTCCTGTCCATTGCCTCGACTAATCCAAACTCCAGGTACACGCGCTAGTGCTTCAGTGATATGGGTTGCAGAAATCTGTTCTAACTCTGTCTTAGAAATCGAAGACAGGCTTGCAGCAATATTGCTCAAGGTTTGTTCGGTTCGGGTGGCCGTTACTACCACGGTTTCTATGGTGTCTTTGGCTTGAGCTTGAAGGGGTAGGAAGATACTTAATATTAAGATAAGCAGTAAAGATAGTTTTGACATAAATAGTTAGTATTTGTTGAGTTAAGAGAAATTTACGATCTATATTATAATCATTCAGAATAAAAAGTTAAATCTGCTAAAATTTTCTGAGCTATTTTATCGGTGTGTCACAAGCTCTACTATATTGTTCTCACTGCCAGAGGAGGATGTTTTAGGATCACAACTGATTATAGTTCTCTTACAAGCTAAAATTGAGTCAGCGGTGATGAATACATCGTTGCTAAAGTGTTTCTTGGTTAGGCGGGTTTACTTGCAGACTATTTTGGCTGATTTGATTTGCTTTTCGCTACATTTGTCTTGACGCCCCTTGCCTACGCACCATTTTTTTCGGTTATTCCATGCGCTGATATCAGCTGATCTGCCGTCTGAACATTTAACTTGATAGTGCACATATATAATATCGTTTTCGGTAACAACATCTTCAATATATTTGATGCTAGTAGGTTTGGCCGCAGAAATAGCGTTACTTAGCATCAGTAGTACAGTAATTAGAATAAAATTCTTTAAAGAATTTATTTTCATGTATGACTGTTCCCTATAGAACAAAAGTATAAATATGCCACGATTAATGATTATTGGATGACTCGCATTTAAAAACAAGCGTTTTTGACTAATTTTCAACAGATCTGATTATTATAAGTATAATTTTCACGAGATTTTGATCCTTTTTTTGAAGAGCAATGCCACATAGCCCATAGGTTATATGACAATACCCATATGTTTTATCATGGTATTTATAGAGTGTTGAATACACTTAATACAGAAGGCTTTTATAGTGATTTGGTTTTGGATAGCACCATATGTTATAAGTAAAAATTGTTGTCTGATTGTGTTATGAGTTTATTTAAAAACATGTTGCATTGTTGGTGCTTATCATAAAGAATGCTCACCAGTAAGCTAGCAAACCGAATAATAAAAATTCTCTCTAATCAGGTGAAGATAACGGACTAAAAAACTATGTTGATTTTAACTCGTAGAATTGGTGAAAACCTTATTATTGGAGATGAGGTTACTATTTCGGTATTGGGTGTTAAGGGAAATCAAGTGAGAATTGGAATTGATGCGCCAAAAGAAATTCAGGTGCATCGAGAAGAAATTTACAAACGCATACAACTTGAAAAAGATGGGGCTGATTTCAAAGAGGTGAACGGAAACGTTCAATAGGCTATCTTATCCTTATAACTTTAAAATCATCTTATTTTTTATAGTCTTCTAGATACATTTTCCGGCAAGATCAATTTGATTCTTTTGGCTAACTTGAAAGGTAATCAGGTGGCCTTAAACCAAGTAATCTCTAGTGATTATTGAGTTCGGTAACAATTGTAATGAGCGCTGATATACCAGAGAGTAGTTAAAAAATGTTTACTGGCAAGTAAACTCATAGTGAAGATAAAAATCTCCCTCTATCGGTACTGACCATTCCTTTTCTTTTGTCCAGCCCTGTGGACAGTATTTAATCATTTGTTTGTACAAGCTATTTATGGCTGTATCGGGCGTATCAGAGGTGTTTTGGCTTTCGCCAAAGGCATAGCGTTGACGAATTTCGTAACGCTGACCTGCTATTGAAAGATTAGTTTCAGCAACCTTTTGGGTAGGAACGTCAGAAGGAGGTATGGCAACCGTTTTCTGTTTTAATGTGCTAGCTTCTTCAGGTTGATAGGTTTTAATTGTTTGTCGCCTTTTTTTGCCGCCAAGAATCTTTCCGGTTTCGGTATTATAAATCTTTATTGAATCATCTTTGGGCTTATGAAAGGCTTCAAAATTCAGTGAGTCCGCATCATCAACATCAAAGGCGTCACCGGCTAGCGTTGTGGCACATAACAAGCAGCTAATTAATAAGCAGAGATATTGATGGCAATGATTCATACATACTCCATAAAGTTTATTTTAAATAAATTGTTTTAAGCCGATAAAAAAACGGAGAACACAGGTGTTCTCCGTTTTTTGAGTGGGTAGGATTTAAAACTTATGTTCAATCCCTACTAGACCCATTGCGGTGTATTCATAGTCTTCGTTTATTCCAATAGAAGCATCACTATCTACAGTCAGTTCAGAATAGTATGAATAGAGTTTGGTGCGTTTACTAAGTTTATAGTCAACACCTATGGAGATTGCAGAATTATCCAATTCACCGTTACTACCTTCAGTGGTAGCTTCAGCAATTTGTGCTTTAAGTAGCCACTTATCAACGGCATAAGCTGCACTGATAACGAAGCTGTCCTGCTCATCAACGTTGGTGAGAGTGCTAGTGCTAAGTGCATCTTTTATTGCGCCTTTACCCTCGATGCTGCCACCGTCTGCAACTTCCGACTCCTGCATCAGGACACCCAGTTTCAAATTTCCCAACTTGTAGGAACCACTTAGGCGAAGAGTATCAAGACCATTTACGTTGTCATCCATTGCCAATGCGGCATGAAAGTTATCGGCTTTATAGGTTAATGCAGCAGAAATATGATCGGCAAATCCATCATTATCTCCGCTATTGGTGCCACCTTCTTCACCGGGCATAATAGCGATAGTTGCAGCAAGATTACCCACCTTAGGTGTTTTATAAATGACAATGTTGTCCCCACGGTGCTCACCAACAATACTATAAGCGATATCACCGTAGTGGTAGTCATTAAACACATCAACGGGTTTGGATGACATTTTTAATGGTGTATCGTGCTGGCCAATAATAATAGTGCCCAAGCCACCCTGTAGTCCAACATATGAATTACGTCCTTTGAATTCATTATCATCAGTGCCATCAGGGTATATCTGATATTCAAGCTTATAAATCACTTTTAAATTTTCGCTCAGCTCTTCACTTCCTTTAAAACCGATACGTGAAGCCGCTGTTTTTAATTCCCAGTTATCATTATTGATAGTGCCAGCCTGATCTTGTTCATCTTGAACATAGCTCAGGTTGATTTTACCG
>NZ_CAXAHB010000052.1:0-12251 GCF_963968385.1 uncultured Oceanicoccus sp. | reverse complement strand
ATGTGTTGGCGTTAATGGGCGATGCGCCTGTACTGGCCGATGGCACTCAGGATAACAGCCGTGACAATATTGAAAATGGCACTCTGTATAAAGATGCAAGCGATGCAGACGCTGCCAAAGCGGCTTATATTGCCGACCTGCTAGATGCCCGCGATATTTTGCAAGCAGCTTATGCTTTTGACGCAGATAATGTTGCCAACTGGTAAGCTTAAACTCTCACAAAGTTAAACCGAAAAGGCGCAAATGCGCCTTTTCCTGTTTATACTTTGTCTGTTTTTTTGGAGATAATAGATGAAAAGTTTTAAACAAAAGGCCAAGCTGTCGTTATTGGCCAGCGTCGTAGCAGTTTCTGCCTGCGTCGATGACAGCACCGATCCCTCGTCTAATGCCGTTTCAGTTGATAGCTTTGATTTTGTCGCCATGTTTAAAAACTATGCTGACAATATTATTATCCCTAATTATCAGGCGCTGGCCGATAAAGCCGGTATTATGGCCCAATCTGACGGCCCTATTGCTAACTACTGTGTCGCTATTGGAACTGCAGATGAAGCTTCGGCACTAGCCGCCGCCAAAGACGCCTGGGGCGATACCCAAGCCGCTATTGCTATATCTGAAAGCCATATTATTGGTCCAGCAAAAGATAACGATGAAGCCCTGCGCAAACGCTTAAACGCCTATCATGCCGGTGAGTTAAGCACCTGTGGTATAGATGAGGCGGTCCTGTTGGCTGATGGCGATTCAAGTTTTGATGTCGCCGAGCGCGGCCTTACCCAACGCGGTATAGGTGCGGTCGAGTATCTACTTTTTAATACTGATTTGGATCATACCTGTCCGTCCCAAGTTACCGCGACCGCAAACTGGGATGACAAAACTGATAATGAACGCAAACGTTTACGCTGCGAGTATGCTGTCGTTATCAGTAATGATATTGCCACCAACGCCAACCAACTGGTTAATAGCTGGAGCAGCGATGGCGATAATTACCGCAATACTTTTATCAATCCTGCCAACATCTCGGATACTTTATCAGCCCTATCCGATGCCATGTTCTTTATGGATGTGGAAATCAAGGATATCAAGTTAGGCATCCCTACTGGGATCAACAGCGATTGCTCAGCTATTTCATGTCCTGATAAAGTTGAGTCCCCCTACCTTCTGACATCTTTCGCCCATATACGCAACAATCTGGAGGCCTTTAAGACAATGCTGACTGGCGCTGATGGTCCTGGTTTTGATGATATTATTACGCAAGCTGGTGTCAGTGAATTGAATACCGAACTGCAAGCCAATATCACAGCTGCAATCGAGAATATCGATAGCCAGACTAACTCGCTATTTGCTGAAGCCGCTGCCATTTCCAATGCGCAGGATGAAGCTGATTGTAATAACGCCTTTACTAATCCAGAGACAACTAGCGACTTCCCTGCTTGTAATCTTTACGGCTTGATCAAATTAATTACCGATGATTTAAAAGTTGATTTTGTCGCCGCTGTTGAAGTGGATTTACCAAATCGCGCGCAATCTGATAACGACTAACTATCGAGAGACATCATGAATAACGCAAAGAAATTATTACTCAGTGCACTGATCATCAGCAGCGCCGCAGCTAGCGCTAACGAACCACTAGCACCGGCACAGGAAGAAATGTTGGTTACC
The DNA here is from genome assembly GCF_963968385.1 of uncultured Oceanicoccus sp. Classification (NCBI taxonomy): domain Bacteria; kingdom Pseudomonadati; phylum Pseudomonadota; class Gammaproteobacteria; order Cellvibrionales; family Spongiibacteraceae; genus Oceanicoccus; species uncultured Oceanicoccus sp. The sequence continues at coordinate 10,595 of NZ_CAXAHB010000052.1, read as the reverse complement.
GGTGGTAAAGACAGTATCCAGACTCTATCTGGCTCGGCTCACTTGTTGGATAAAACCACATTGGAACAATTTGATTTTTCTGACCTGAATAAAGTATTGGGCCAGCTACCCGGCGTCTATATTCGGTCTGAAGATGGCTACGGCTTACGCCCTAATATTGGCCTGCGTGGCGTTACCAGTGAGCGCAGCCAGAAAATCACTTTGATGGAAGATGGTGTACTCATTAAACCAGCACCCTACACGGCTCCCGCAGCCTACTATATTCCCAATATTGCTCGAATGAATGCTGTTGAAGTCGTCAAAGGTCCTGCAACCATCAAGCAAGGTCCCAATAATGTTGGTGGTGCCGTTAACTTGGTAACACCGCCTATCCCAACTGAGGCTGAAGGCTTTATGGATGCCACTGTTGGCACCGACAAATACCAGCAATATCAAATCTTTTACGGTGATACGGTGGGTGACTTTGGTTACTGGGTAGACGCCCTGCACTATAGCAGTGATGGCTTTAAAGAGATCGATACCGGTGATACCGGTTTTGAGCGCAATGATGTTAACGCCAAACTACAGTGGTCACCCGACCAGCTATGGGGTTATGAGCAGCGTTTTATTGTTAAGCTTGGCTATGCCGATGAAACCTCTGATGAAACCTACCTCGGCCAAACCAGTGTGGACTTTGATACTGATCCCATCAATCGCTATGCCGCCAGCCAATTGGATGTGTTTGCGTCAGAGCATCAGCAAATTCATTTCGATCATCTGATCACTATTTCCGAAAGCTTTACATTAAACACCAAAGTTTATTGGAATGCCTTTGAGCGCTCTTGGAATAAACTCGATGGTTTTATCGATGGCATTGCGATTCGTTCTATTGTTAGTCAGGAAGATAATAATGCTTTCCCTGAGCTTCTAGCCATTCTTAAAGGTGAAGTGGATTCCAATCCTAACCCAGCAGAAACACTTGATGTCACTAATAATGATCGCGAATACGGCTCTTCCGGCATTCAGCTTAAAGGCGATTATACTTTCCAAACCGGTGGATGGGCGCACAATCTGGAGGCAGGTTTTCGTTATCACCACGACTATATTGAACGCAACCACTTGACCCGCGGTTATCTGATGACTGACGGCATTATGGTCAATGACGATATTAATTACGGATTCAAGACCTTAAACGAGGCAGAGACCGACGCAGTGGCGGTTTTTATTCACGATACTGTTAGCTGGAAAGACTGGACCTTTAACGCCGGCCTACGCTACGAAGATATTGAAAGCGAAGCCGAAGATTTTCTAACCGGAACCAAAACAGATAAATCACAGTCGTTTACTGCGCCTGGCGCCGGCGTGTTCTGGCAGGCCTCTGAAAAACTGGGCTTTCTGGCAGGAATTAATAAGGGCTTCTCGCCAGCCGGCGCAACTGCCGGCAATGATGCCGAACCGGAAGAAGCCATCAACTACGAATATGGTTTACGCTATCAAGACGGGGGTAACCGTATCGAGCTGATTGGTTTCTTTAGTGATTACGACAATCTGTTGGGTCGCTGCCGTGCCAGTGACAGCGGCTGCAATGTTGGCGAAGAGTTTAATGGTGGCGGTGTTGAAGTGGCTGGTGCTGAAATTTTTGCTGAACTTATGCTGCCCTTTACCGTTGGTCAGATTCAGTTCCCCATTAATGTGAACTATACCCATACCAAATCGGCATTTCAGAGCTCCTTTAGTTCCAGCTTCTCTCAGTGGGACAATGTCGCCAAAGGGGATGAGCTACCTTACCTACCTGAACATGTAGGTCGCGTTCAGTTTGGCGCCGTAGCGGTGGATTGGGAAGCCTTTATCGCCATTAGTTACCAAAGCGAAATGCGTGATGAAGCAGGCCGCGGTAGCTTCGACGATGCCTTGACCACCGACTCATTGACCACCGTCGACCTTTCAGCTTCTTGGCAGGTTCACCCGCAATGGCTGGTTCAGGGTTCTGTGGATAATGTGCTAGATGATGAAGCCATTGTCTCATGGCGCCCGTTTGGTGCCCGTCCTAATAAACCCCGCAGCGCTCGCTTGCGCGTAACGTACTCTTTCTAATGAGTAGTGCGGGAAGGTATTAGCGTTTTGGATGCCTTGCTGCAGAGCCTGTCGGCTCCGCTCGACTACTTCGTTGAGCCGGGTCGACGCCTTTACTGGCTATTTATTCTCAGCGCGCTATTACTGGCTTCTTTGGCAATCACACTGCAAAACCGCAAGTTTGATATTAAAGCCCAATTAGTCGCACTGTTTAATCGTCATTACTGGTTCAATCGTTCCACTGCGATAGATACAGGGCTGGTCTTTATCAACAGCAGCCTTAGAATCGTGCTACTGGTACCTCTACTGGGCAGCCATTTGGCAGCCACTATTTTTGTCGGTGGGCTATTGCAATCCTACTTTGGTGACGCCCCTACTTTTGCGTTACCGCTGCTGGCTATCGGTTTTCTCTATACGGTGAGTTTTTTTGTCGTTGAGGACCTAAGTCGCTTTAGTCTGCATATGGCGATGCATAAACTGCCCTGGCTTTGGCATTTTCATCGGATTCATCACTCAGCGACTACACTGACCCCCATTACCGTTCATCGGGTCCATCCGATTGAAATGACGCTGTACTATCTTAGAGGTCTGATTGTGTTTGGCGGGGTTAGCGGAGTGTTTCTCTACCTGTTTCGAAGCGACCTCAATGGCTGGACCATTTTGGGCGTCGACTGTCTGGGCTTTCTCTTTAATGCTGTTGGCGCTAATCTGCGCCACTCCCATATTCGCTTATCGTTTGGATTTTTTGAACGATGGCTAATCAGCCCGGCCCAGCATCAGGTACACCACTCCTCGGCGCCGGAACACCGAGATAAAAATCTCGGCACTTGTCTGGCGTGTTGGGATAGACTAGCTAACAGCTGGATTGCCGGCTCAGCCAAACAACAACTTAACTTTGGCCTAGGCAAACAAGCGTTTCAGTTAGAGCCCGAACACAAGAAAAAGAGGTTTATTCCTTATAAATGGCCGCTCAACAGGCATAAAAAAACCGCCTGAAGGCGGTTTTGAGCTTTTAATAACTTATTCTGCTGCTGCCGCCTCTTTAATCAGAGTTTGCAATTCACCCTTCTCAAACATCTCACAGACAATATCGCAGCCACCCACTAATTCACCAGCCACCCACAACTGCGGAAAGGTTGGCCAATTAGCATAAATCGGCAAGTTGGCGCGAATTTCTGGGTTGGATAGAATATCAACAAAAGCGAAACGCTCACCACAGGACATCAGCGATTGCACCGTACGAGCTGAAAAACCGCACTGCGGCTGATTTGGGGAGCCTTTCATATAGAGGATAATCGAGTTGCTCTCAATTTGTTCTTTAATTGTTTCCATTATGTCCATTGGGCATACCTTAAAATCGAAATGCCGCCGCAGCGGTAAATATTGAATTCAATAAACGGACGGCATTGTAGCCTGATTTGCTGCATTTTACCCGACTAAATCAGTCTGATTTAGTCAAGATTTGATAAAACATCACACCTCAGGCCAGAATGGAGCGAATTTAGGAAGCCCCGCATTGTCGTTAGAATCATTGCCAAACCCTAATCATAGCTATACTATTGGTCTTTAAATCAGGCAGCTCTAGCTGCCTTTTTGCGTTTTTGACGCTTACTTCCAATCATGCCAAGACTTGAGAATATAAAGGACAAAGCAGTGACCGCCGTTATGAATACCTATGGTCGGCTCCCAGTGAGTTTTAGCCAGGGCGACAATGTCTATCTTTACGATCAGACAGGCCGTCAATATCTTGATGCCATCAGCGGCATTGGGGTGAATGCGCTCGGGCATTCACATCCGGCGGTGAGTGCGGCGATTAAAGATCAGGCTGATCGGCTTATTCACACTTCTAACTTATACGGCATTGAACGCCAGCAGCAGTTGGCAGAATCACTCTGTGCTGCTTCCGGCATGGAATCCGTGTTTTTCAGTAACTCTGGCGCGGAGGCCAATGAAGCGGCAATTAAAATCGCCAGACTCTATGGCCACAACAATGGTATTGAGTTGCCACAGATTATTGTGATGGAAAATGCTTTCCACGGTCGCACTATGGCAACATTAACCGCCTCCGGCAGCCGTAAAATTCAAGCAGGCTTTGAACCTTTGGTCAGCGGCTTTCTGCGCGCACCCTATGGCGATATGGCAGCGCTGAACACTATCGCCCAGAGCAATAGCGATGTGGTGGCGGTACTGATCGAACCGATTCAAGGTGAAGGCGGCGTGAATGTCTTACCTGAACATTTTATGCCTGAGCTCAGAGCTCTGTGCGATCAACAGCAATGGTTAATGATGGTTGATGAAGTACAGACCGGCAATGGTCGCACCGGTGAATATTTTGCCTACCAACACCACCGGCTATTACCCGATGTGGTCACTACCGCAAAAGGACTGGGTAACGGTTTACCCATTGGCGCCTGCCTTGCTCAAGGCAAAGCGGCGGCAACCTTTGGCCCGGGCAATCACGGCTCAACCTATGGTGGCAACCCTTTGGTTTGCGCTGCCGCGCAAGCCGTAGTAACAACGATTGCCGAGCAAAAATTATGTGACAACGCCAAAACCATCGGCGACTGGTTATTACAAGGTTTTAACGACCAGCTTGGCGATAAAACCCTTGTTCAAGATATTCGCGGTCAGGGCTTGATGATTGGCATTGAGCTTACCCAGCCTTGCGCCGAATTGGTTGACCGAGCTCGGGAAAAAGGTCTGTTAATCAATGTGACCGCTGGCAATGTGATTCGGCTGCTACCACCGTTAATTATTAATCAGGCACAGGCTGAGATTGTACTGACCACTATCGTCGACATTGTTAACCAGTTTGCTGAGGCTCATCGATAACAGCCGACGCGTCAACCTAGTCGCTATTTAAACCAACATTAGATAAAACAAATCTCATGGCAACCAGACACTTTTTAACCTTACTTGATTTATCTCCCGCAGAGCTAAGCACTTTGATCAGCCGAGCTATTGCCTTAAAAGCCGAGCTTGCCAACGGCGGCCACAACGAGCCTTTTAAAAATAAAGTGCTGGGCATGGTGTTTGAAAAATCTTCGACTCGTACTCGCGTTTCCTTTGAGGCCGGCATGGCGCAGTTTGGCGGCCATGCTATGTTTCTGTCGCCGCGGGATACCCAGTTGGGTCGCGGTGAACCGATCGAAGATAGCGCCAGAGTACTCTCGTCAATGGTGGATATTATTATGATCCGCACCTTCGGCCATGAAATTATTGAACGCTTTGCTCAGTACTCAACGGTGCCGATTATTAATGCACTGACAGATGACTATCATCCCTGCCAACTGCTGGCCGATATGCAAACCTTTGCCGAACATCGCGGCAGCATTCAAGGCAAAACTGTCACCTGGGTTGGTGATGGCAACAATATGTGCCAGTCCTATATTAATGCCGCCAGACAATTTGATTTTGAGCTGCGCATTGCCTGCCCGGAAGGTTTTGAGCCTAATAGCGATCTGGTTAACGCCAATAAAGATCGAGTCACCATGCTGCGCGACCCAGTTGAAGCCGCCAAAGATTCTCACCTCTTGGTGACCGATGTCTGGGCCTCTATGGGTCAGGAACAACAGCAGGCACAACGCATTAAGCAATTCGCCGGCTATCAACTCAATGACCGGCTATTATCCGTTGCCGCTAGTGATGCGCTGTATATGCATTGTCTGCCAGCACACCGTGGCGAAGAAATTAGCGCAGAGTTAATGGACCACCCCGATACCGTTATTTGGGCTGAAGCTGAAAACCGCTTGCATGCACAAAAGGCCTTAATGGAATTATTGCTCAATCAATAAGGACCGAATGCTGTGCTCAAGATTGATCGTATCCAATGCCACTACGGCAACCACTCGGTACTCAACGATGTTAGCTTTCATGTTAATAAAGGTGATATCAGCTGTCTGCTAGGGCCTAGCGGCTGCGGTAAAACAACCGCGCTTCGCGCTATCGCCGGATTTCAACCGCTTGCCAGTGGCAGCATCACACTGGGCGATCGACTACTAAGCAGCAGCAATTTCCAACTGGAACCAGAACAACGACAGATTGGCATGGTGTTTCAAGACTTTGCCCTGTTTCCGCACCTGACGGTCGGCGACAATATCCGCTTTGGTATTCAAAAATTAGCCGAACTGGAACAAGATACAATGGTTAGTAGCTTATTGGACCTGATTAAATTAGAGACCGTTGCTAACCGATTCCCCCATGAATTGTCTGGTGGCCAACAACAACGGGTAGCACTGGCACGGGCACTGGCACCCAGCCCTCGCCTACTCTTACTGGACGAACCGTTTTCCAATCTGGATGTCGATCTCCGTCGCCATTTAAATTTGGAAGTGCGAGATATTCTAAAAGAAGTCGGCACTAGCGCGATTCTTGTTACCCATGATCAGGAAGAGGCGTTTGCCTTTGGCGATCATATTGGTCTTTTGCATGAGGGCCGACTGCAACAATGGGATACGCCTTTTAACCTCTACCACGAACCCTGCAACCGCTTTGTCGCCAATTTTATTGGCCAGGGCGGCTTATTACCGGGCATGAGTATTGACCAACACCGGATTAAGACCGAGCTTGGCGTTATTACCGGCAACCGCGCTTACGATTGGCCAACGGATACGCCGGTTGATGTATTACTGCGCCCCGACGATATTGTGCTCAGCCCCGACCATGGCATTAGCAGCACTGTGGTGAAGAAGATCTTTTCCGGCAGCGCCACTCTCTATACACTGCAACTACCTACCGGCAGTTTGGTGGAATCTCTGTTCCCAAGTCACCACGATTATAATGTCGGTGATACGGTTAATATTGAGGCCGAAGTGGAGCATTTGATTGCCTTCACACCAGACAAATAAAATCCTGAGAATCTTCACAGCGATAAACTTCTTTGAAATATAAAAAATATTTTTCGCGCTATAAAAAAGATCTATTCAACCATTTTTTTTGTGAATTATTACCATCACTGGGCCCACAGGTTAGTGGTTACAGACAGAGCTATTTACTCACATTTTATCCACAGCTTCTCCTCAGAATTTTGCCCTTGCAATAAGCCCAAAACCGCATTATCTTGTATAAAGTTTTTCGCAAACCCCAATATATAGGGGTGTAGTGGTGCTGGTAACCGTAAGAAAGCTAACCAAAGGACTGCAAAAGGACCACCGGAGTTAGTGCTTGCCAACCCATATAAGTCGAAGAGCAGAGGGGAGAAAACAGAAAGGCCATTTTTTGCAGTATCTTTTTGCTCAAAAGCCGAGTATGTGCGTGGATTCAACAAGATGAAAAAACCGGTGTAGTAGATGTAGCTATTGGCACCCACTGTTTTTTGCTTGGCTGAGCTAATTTTCAAATCGTGCTTCGATGATTTGATAGGAAGCTGTTAACAGACAAGTTTAAACCCAGCTATTTCGTCTTAGTTAGTCTCACCTCAATAATAAAACCTTTAAATACGCTGAGCTAACCACTGCCGACCGCAGTGTCCGGAGAAGATATGCAAACCGAAGTAGAAGATAATAATAATGCCGTACCCCCTACAGCAGCAGCTACATCATCCGCAACACCCACGGCTGAATTACAAGCCACCGCTCCAGGACAATTACGCGTTATAAAACGCAATGGTACCGTCGTTAGTTATGACGACAGTAAAATTACTGTTGCAATCACCAAAGCCTTTTTAGCCGTTGAAGGTGGCACCGCTGCAGCTTCATCGCGTATCCACGAAACCGTAGAAAAACTGTCTCAGCAAGTTAGCGCCATCTTTAAGCGTCGTATGCCCTCCGGCGGCACTATACATATCGAAGATATTCAGGATCAGGTTGAGCTGGCGCTGATGCGTAGCGGTGACCACAAGGTCGCGCGCGACTATGTACTTTACCGCGAGGAACGCCGCCAACAGCGTGAAGACAAAGCCTCTGCCGAACCGAACAAGGCGCACCCAACGATTAAAGTCAGCAACCCTGACGGCAGCCAAACCGCTCTGGATCTTGGCCGAATGGAAGTGATTGTTGGCGAAGCCTGTGCTGGGCTTAAAGATGTTGATGCACAGCATATTATTGATGAAGCACTAAAGAACCTGTACGACGGTGTGCCCGCCAAAGATGTCAATACATCACTGGTTATTACCGCTAGAACACTGGTTGAGAAAGAGCCTAACTACACTTATGTCACCTCTCGCTTACTGCTCGACAATCTGCGTGCAGAAGCCCTGCCCTTTTTAGGTATTGCCGATAGTGCAACCCAGACCGATATGGCCACCTTGTACCCCAAGGCCCTTTCAGCATTTATCAATAAAGGGATAGAGCTAGAACTGCTAGCCCCCAACCTGCTGGATTATGACTTGGATAAACTGGGTCAAGCCATAGACGCATCCCGCGACCTGCAGTTTAACTATCTCGGCCTGCAAACCTTATACGACCGCTACTTTATCCACAGCGATGAAGTCCGTATCGAATTGCCACAAATCTTCTTTATGCGGGTCGCCATGGGTCTGGCTCACCGCGAGGAACAAAGAGAGGAGCGAGCGATTGAGTTCTACCGTCTACTGAGCTCTTTTGACTATATGAGCTCAACACCGACACTGTTTAATGCCGGGACCTTGCGCCCACAATTATCCTCATGCTACCTGACCACAGTCCCCGATGACTTGCATGGTATTTATGGTGCCATTCAGGACAACGCCATGCTGTCAAAATGGGCCGGCGGTTTGGGCAATGATTGGACTCCGGTCCGTGCTTTGGGTGCTTATATTAAAGGCACTAACGGCAAGTCTCAGGGTGTTGTGCCGTTCCTGAAGGTGGTTAACGATACCGCTGTTGCGGTCAATCAGGGCGGCAAGCGCAAAGGCGCAGTCTGCGCCTACCTTGAAACCTGGCATATGGATATCGAGGAATTTGTTGAGCTGCGTAAAAACACCGGCGATGACCGTCGCCGTACCCACGATATGAATACTGCTAACTGGGTACCCGATTTGTTTATGAAGCGTGTATTTGATGACGGCGAGTGGACGTTGTTCTCACCCAATGATGTTCCCGATCTGCACGATTTATATGGTGACGCGTTTGAAAAAGCCTACACCGCCTATGAAGCGCGCTGTAAAGCCGGTGACTTCCCGTTATTTAAAACAGTTCGGGCACAGGAACTTTGGCGCAAAATGTTGGGCATGCTGTTTGAAACCGGCCACCCGTGGATCACCTTTAAGGATCCTTGCAATATTCGCTCTCCGCAGCAACATGTTGGCGTGGTGCACTCTTCAAACCTGTGTACTGAAATTACCCTTAACACCAACAAAGATGAAATTGCTGTGTGTAATCTGGGCTCGGTTAATCTGGCTCAACATACGGATGAAAACGGTCTTAACTTGGAGAAGTTGGCAAAAACCGTTAAAACTGCAGTACGTATGTTAGATAACGTTATCGATATCAACTACTACTCAGTGGGTCAGGCAGAAAAATCCAATATGCTGCACCGCCCTGTTGGTCTTGGCCTAATGGGCTTCCAAGACGCGCTATATAAGCAGCATATTGCCTATGGCTCTGATGATGCCGTGACTTTTGCTGACCGCTCAATGGAGGCTATTAGCTACTTCGCGATTCAGTCTTCTACTGAGCTGGCCGAGGAGCGTGGCAGCTACACCAGCTTCGACGGTTCACTTTGGAGTCAGGGCATTTTACCGATCGACTCGGTGAAAAAGCTGGTTGAAGAACGCGGTGAAGACTATATCAACGTTGATCAGTCACAAACACTGGACTGGAATTCACTGCGCGCTCGAGTACAAGACAAGGGCATGCGTAACTCCAACGTGATGGCCATTGCACCGACGGCAACCATCGCCAATATTACCGGCGTTGCACAATCGATTGAGCCGACTTATCAAAACCTGTATGTGAAATCTAACCTATCCGGTGAATTCACCGTGGTTAACCCACATTTGGTTAACGACCTCAAAGCTCGCGGACTGTGGGACAACGTGATGGTTAACGATCTTAAATACTATGAAGGCAGTGTGCAGCAGATCGATCGTGTCCCAGCAGACTTAAAAGCCATGTACGCCACCGCCTTTGAAGTTGAGCCACGCTGGATTATTGATGCGGCAAGCCGTCGTCAAAAATGGATCGATCAGGCGCAATCGCTGAACCTGTATATCTCCGAAGCCTCGGGTAAAAAGTTAGATATCACTTACCGGATGGCTTGGTACAGCGGTCTTAAAACCACCTATTATCTGCGCGCGCTAGCGGCCACCGGCACTGAGAAATCAACGATTGATACCGGCTCGCTAAACGCCGTATCGTCTGCTGCAACAGCACCTGCGGCCGCCGCCGCATCAGCAGGACCAGCACCGGTACCTCAAGCTTGCTCACTGGATGATCCGGATTGCGAAGCCTGCCAGTAAGCTAAGATCCATCAATTGACATACCCCGCCAAGGCGGGGATAAAAAATAGAACACGACACCTTAGGGGTAAGTAAAACATGCTGAATTGGGATGAATACCACGTCGAAGAAAACGACAGCAAAATGCCACCGCCTGCAGCACAGCAAGTGGCTACACCAGAAGTTG
>NZ_CAXAHB010000051.1:0-12305 GCF_963968385.1 uncultured Oceanicoccus sp. | reverse complement strand
TATATAACCTTCCCCATTGATGATCGCAGAAAGACCGGGCTATTGTTTCCAACGCTGGCGCAGAGTAATAGCAACGGTTTTGAAATCAGCATACCTGTTTATCTTAATCTGGCAGCGGATTTTGACGCCACTTTTACACCACGTTTTATCGAGAAGCGCGGCACCATGTTTGAAGGCGAGCTTAGACAAACCAGCCGTCTTGGTAACTGGGTAGCGGCTGGCGCCATGCTTAAAGATGATCAATATAAAGCTGACGGCTCTGCCGGCGCTAACTCTAGCGATAGTCCTCCGCGCGAAAACCGCTGGGTGGGTCGTATTACCCACAATGGCGAAATTGGCTTCATTACCACGAAGCTGGACTACAACAAAGTCAGCGATGAGGATTTCTTTGATGATCTAACCCCCGACAGTCTGGCATTAATCCGTAGCGATCACCTGATACAAACCGTCTCGCTGGGGTATCGGGACAATAACTGGCAGGCTAAGCTAACCGCTCAACAGTATCAGACCATTGATGATCTACTTTCCAGCCAATATCAATTTATGCCGAGGCTGACCATTGAGAAAAACAGCTCTGGGGCCAACTTCTCCCCAGAATGGTTATTTGAGGCTGAATTTACTGACTTTAAGCATGACCAGTCGATTGACCAAGGCGGCATCTTTGTCACTGGCAAGCGCAGCTTTGCCGAAGCAGGCATCAGCTATCCCACGCGCTGGACCCCAGGCTTTATTATCCCTACCGTCAAACTCCGCAGCGTTAGCTACGATCTGAATTCATTCCAACCCAGTGCTGATCAGACATCATCGGTAACCACACCATTGGCAACGTTGGATATGGGTCTGGTTTTTGAGCGGGAGACACAGTTTGCCGACAGCAACTATCTGCAAACGCTGGAACCCCGCCTTTACTACTTTTATAGTGACTATAAAGCACAGGATGACAATCCTACCTTCGATACCAGAGCGCTTAAATTCAGCTATAGCCAGCTATTTCGCGACACTCGCTTTACTGGCCATGATCGCTTGGACGACGCCAACCAAGCCTCGCTTGGTATTACCAGTCGCTTTATCAATGACAGCGAAGGCCGTGAAGTTCTCAATATCAGTCTGGGTCAAATTTTTTACTTTAAAGACCGTCGTGTTCAATTGAACAGCGCCATGGCCGATGATGTCAGCAGCAACTCGCAAATTGCCAGTGAAGTTCAATACCAGCCTACTGATAGGCTGTGGTTAACCAATACGCTATTGTGGGACTCACGACAGGACTCTCTGCAAGAAGGCGGCTTTAGCATGCACTATCAAGCGGGCAACAACAGTCTGTACAATCTGGGCTATCGCTTCAATAGAGCAGCCGCTGGCAACTCGCAAGATTTATCGCAAGCCGACGCATCCGCTGTCGTGCCGATCAATGAACGCTGGAGTTCCTTTGCTCGTTACCGCTATGATATAGAGGAAAACCGCGCCATTGATGATATGGTTGGCCTGCAATATGAAGATTGCTGCTGGATGGTGCGTGCACTGTACCAGCGCAGTTTAAAAAACGAAAATAACCTCGTAGCCGAACGCGATTACGCCTTTATTCTTGAATTTGAATTAAAGGGCTTGGGCAGTCTGGGCAATAAAGCCCGCAATCTGCTAAAAGAAACTATTTTGGGGTATGAAGATCTTGACTAACTACAAACACCGTAACACCTCTCTACTGGCCGTTGCCCTAATGCTAGTGGGTGGCCTTGCCGCCCCACTCGCCAGTGCCAACAATCAAACCCAACTGCTGGATCAAGTGGTGGCTATTGTCGATAACGATGTAATTACCGCCAGCGAACTGAAAGAGCGCATCCAACAGGTTAAAGCCAATATTGAAAAAAGTGGCAGGTCTGCGCCGCCCATGCAGGAACTCCATCAGGATATCCTCAACCAATTAATTGTTGAAAATATTCAGCTGCAAATGGCACTACGCGCCGGCGTTCGTATTAGCGATGCCCAGCTTAATGATTCGATGCGACGCATAGCCAAACAAAACGGCATGAACTTACAGCAATTTAAACAAACACTTGAAGCAGACGGTCTATCCTATGCCACTGCCCGCGAACAAATTCGCAGAGAAATATTATTACAGCGGGTTCAACAGGGTAATGTTAATCAGCGCATTCAAGTTACCGATCAAGAAATTGCTAACTTTCTCACCTCCAAAGAAGGCCAGTCAATAACGGCACCAGAATATCGGATGCTACATACATTGATCACCGTCACTGGCGATGCTGATAAGACCACTCTTGCCACGGCAAAAAAAATGGCCAATGCTATTTATCAACGCATAGCAAAAGGCGAAACTTACGAAGCTGTAATATCCAGTTATAACCAGCTACAAACCAACGATTTAGGCTGGCGTAAAGCCGCTGAACTACCCAGCTTAATGGCTAATTTGGCAACCACAACCGACGAAGGCGCAACAGCAGCACCTGTGCAAAGTCCCAGCGGTTTCCATTTGGTGAAACTGTTAGGCAAACGCGGTGACGGAGAAACCATTGCGCAAACCAAGGCGCGGCATATTTTATTAAAACCTTCAGCCATACGTAATGAGGCTGCTACCAAAAATGAAATAAAAGCCTTGCGACAACGCATTATCGATGGCGAAAATTTTGCAGATCTGGCGCGCGAGTTTTCAGAAGATATCGGCTCTGCCCTTGAGGGCGGAGATTTAGGTTGGACCAATCGTGGTCAATTAGTGGGTGCCTTTCAGGATGCCATGGACAGCACCGAGCCTGGCGACATTAGTCCCGCGTTCAAAAGTCAGTACGGCTGGCATATAGTGCAAGTTATCCAACGCCGCGATAAAGATGTTACCGATGATATTCGTCGCAATATCGCTCGCAACCATATTCATCAACGTAAATACGATGACGAACTACAAACCTGGTTGCAAAAAATTCGCGACGAAGCCTATGTAGATTTTAAATAAACCACCCCACCTGTTACCGGAAGTTATGCAACTAACATGATGACTCTATTGCGAATAGCATTAACTCCCGGCGAACCTGCGGGCATTGGTCCTGACCTTGTTGTGCAACTAGCCCAAACGCAACAGGCTGTCGAGCTGGTTGCTATTGCCGATCCACAATTATTGCAACAACGCGCTGAACAACTCGGGCTACCTTTAACCATCCGATTATTTAACAGCGCCGATCCTCCAAAAGTCAGTGCTGCATCAGAACTCTGCGTATTACCCGTTGAGCTAGCACAGCCCTGCACCGCCGGCGAACTTAATACTGATAATGCCCGTTACGTTTTAGCGACCTTGGATGCCGCGATTAATGGCTGCATGGATAATACCTTTGTAGCGATGGTCACCGCGCCAGTCCACAAAGCGGTGATTAATAATGCCGGCATCAACTTTAGCGGACATACTGAATACCTCGCCGATAAAACCGGCACCGAACAAGTGGTGATGATGTTGGCTACTGAAGGCTTGCGGGTTGCGCTGGTGACTACGCACCTACCTTTACAGGAAGTGCCAAAAGCAATCAACTCAGCACGAATTGAAACCATTACCCGTATTTTGCACCACGATCTGCAACAGCATTTTGGTCTGAAACAGCCGAAAATTACTGTACTGGGATTAAACCCTCATGCCGGTGAAGGCGGCCATATGGGCAGTGAAGAAATTGATCATATCATTCCCAGTATGAAAAAATTAACTCACGAGGGTATGCATCTTACGGGACCATTACCCGCCGATACTGCCTTTACTGAAAAACATCTGACGCAATGCGATGCGGTACTGGCGATGTATCACGATCAGGGTTTGCCGGTTTTAAAATATAAAGGCTTTGGTAACGCGGTTAATATTACTCTTGGCCTGCCGATTATCCGCACATCGGTCGACCATGGCACGGCACTGGATTTAGCCGGTGGCGGTAGCGCCGATAGCGGCAGCCTAAAAACTGCGTTGAGCTATGCGATGAGTATGGCTCAACACCGTTTGTCGACCACTGTTGAGCATTAACGCTTATGGCGAACCCTGACAATAAACATCGCGCCCGAAAACGCTTTGGCCAAAACTTTTTGCACGATGCCGGTGTTATTCATCATATTGCCCGCTCGATCAATGCCAGCAGTGATGACCATATCGTTGAGATAGGTCCCGGCCAAGGCGCACTGACCGCCGATATTCTGGCCAGTGGATGTCAGCTGGATGCGATCGAACTGGACCGTGATCTTATTCCTATTCTGCAACAGCGCTTTGCTGGCGAAAGCCGTTTTAGTTTACAGCAAGGGGATGCATTGGAATTTGATTTTTCCTCTCTGCAACACAAAGGTAAACCATTACGCGTGGTGGGCAACCTGCCCTACAATATTTCTACCCCATTAATTTTTCATTTATTAGACCAGCATGCACTGATTGACGATATGCATTTTATGTTGCAGCTGGAAGTGGTTAACCGCCTTGCCGCTGTACCAGGCAATAAAAACTATGGCCGCCTCAGTGTTATGGCGCAATATTACTGTGATGTGCATGCCTTATTTGAAGTGCCACCGGAAGCCTTCGACCCGCGCCCCAAAGTACAATCTGCCATTGTAAGACTAACGCCTCATCAACAATTACCGCACCCCGCCAATCATATTAAAACGCTGGAGCATGTATTGCGCACCGCTTTCAATCAGCGACGCAAAACACTGCGCAATTCATTAAAAAGTGACATAAACGAAGAACAATTAACTGCTCTGGATATCAACCCAGCTGCCAGACCAGAAACTTTATCGCTGCAACAATTTGTCGCCATCAGCAATGCCATCCGGACACCTGAATTATGCTAATCGATAATCCCATCAGTATTCATGTCGATACCCACTATATCCCTCAGCAGTCCAGCCCTGATGAACAACGCTATGCTTTTGCCTACACCATCACCATTAGCAATCATGGTGTTGAACCGGTAAAACTGATTAGCCGTCACTGGGTGATTACCGATGGTGATGGCAAGGTTGAAGAAATCCGCGGCGACGGCGTAATTGGCGAGCAACCAACTATAAAGCCCGGCCATAGCTATCGCTATACCAGTGGTGCGCTATTAGAAACCGCCGTCGGCACCATGAAAGGCAGCTATCGAATGGAAAGCGCATCGGGCAAAATCTTTGACGCGCCCATTCCTCTGTTTTCTCTGATTCATCCGGGGTCCTTGCATTAATGACTCGTTATGCCGTTGGCGATGTACAAGGCTGTCTGGAACCGCTGCAATGTTTGTTAGCAGAAGTTGCCTTTAATCCAAGCGAAGATCAATTGTGGCTGGCAGGCGATCTGATCAACCGCGGCCCGGCCTCGCTTGAGACATTACGTTTTATTAAAGGCTTAGGTGATTGCACCCGAATTGTTTTAGGCAATCATGATCTGCATTTTCTCGCTATAGCCCACGGCACAAGAACGGCAAACAGGTCAGACACTTTTGATGAAATTCTTCTAGCCAGTGACTACCCTGAGCTAATGGAGTGGTTGCAACAACAACACTTGATGTATAGCGATCCCAGTGGTGACTACCATATGACCCATGCTGGTATTCCACCGATTTGGACAGTAGAACAAGCCAGCCAGTATGCTGCTGAAGTCGAACAGGTTTTACGCAGCGATCAAGCCATCGATTTTTTTCACCATATGTATGGCAACGAACCAGCGGTTTGGGACAATCAACTGCAAGGCTGGGAACGGCTGCGGGTCATTACCAATTATTTAACCAGAATGCGTTTTTGTAATCCCAAAGGCGTGTTGGATTTTGATCACAAACTTGCCGTTATCGATAGAGCTGATTTTAAACCCTGGTTTGCTTACCCGCGTGATACTAAACAAGCCATTATCTTTGGTCACTGGGCTGCACTGCAAGGACAGGCTAATAGTGAGCATGTTTTTGCGCTGGATACCGGTTGCGTTTGGGGGCATCAGCTGACCCTGATGAATTTAGAAACACAGCGAATGCATCGTTGTAACTGTTAAAACTAATGCTTCTTCTGCACTACTTAACACCTGCTATAATTTGTCTCAACTTCAATCATTAGTATTAATGAATTTTATGAAAACGTATTTGGTTGGCGGTGCCGTTAGGGATAAATTATTGGGCCTGCCTTATCATGAGCATGACTGGGTTGTTGTTGGCGCAACTGCCGAGCAATTGTTGTCGCAGAACTATCAGGCGGTGGGCAAAGATTTTCCGGTATTTCTTCATCCGATAACCAAAGAAGAATATGCACTAGCCAGAACTGAGCGCAAATCTGGCCCTGGCTATACTGGCTTTGATTGTTATGCCAGCCCTGATGTGACGCTTGAACAAGATCTTTTCCGACGCGACCTGACGATTAATGCCATGGCAGAAGATAGTGATGGCCGTGTCATTGACCCCTATGGCGGTCAACAAGACCTTGAACAAAAAGTTTTACGTCATGTCTCTGAAGCCTTTACTGAAGACCCTTTAAGAGTGCTACGCCTTGCTCGCTTTCATGCCCGCTTTGCCCATTTGGGGTTTTATATCGCCGACGACACTATGCAGCTCATGCAAACTATTAGCGCAGGCGATGAATTATTGACCTTGCCCGCAGAAAGAATCTGGCAAGAGCTAGAAAAAGCCTTAGGGGAAAAAACACCGGCACAGTTTTTTATTTCCTTGCAGGCGGGTGGCGCCTTGGCCAGACTAATGCCACTACTGGCTGATTTTACTGCACAGCAATTTTCGATACTAAAACATAAACCGCAGAAAAAAACACCGATTGTCCGTTTTGCGCTATTGCTTAGCCAGCTCAGCGATACCGATGCAAAAGCTCTTTGCGACCAACTAAAAGCGCCTAAAGTATTTACAGACTTGGCGGTACTGTTTTCTCGCTATCAGCAACAGTGCAGCGAAGTTTTTACTGCTGCCGATAAACTGCTTAACCTGCTTGAGCAACTAGATCCTTTTCGCCGCAGCGAACGTTTTGATCTTTTTCTGCAATGCTGTGAACTCAAGTTTGGTTCATCGCGTATAACTCAGCAATTACGCGATGCTTATACCGCTTGCAAAGCCATCAATGCTGGCGAGTTGGCCAAGCAAGGACTTAAGGGCAAAGCGATAGCCAGCGCTTTATATGATCGCAGGCTGACCGCCATCAACACCCTATTGCATAAACCCTGTTGAACGAGAGAAGTAAAAACCAATGAGTGAACCAACTTCACAACGCGTTGCCCTGGTGACCGGTGCTGCCCAACGAATTGGCGCAGAAATTTGTCGCTGCTTACATACCGCCGGCTTTAATATCATTGTTCATTACCGCTCATCCTCAGACTCGGCCGAACAACTTGCCGCCAGCTTAAACAGTCAGCGCAATGATTCTGCACACTGTATTCAAGCGGACTTAACCAACCGTGAGGACGTTCAAGTGCTGGCCACAGCTGCCGAAAAACAATGGGGCCATATCGATGCATTAATTAATAACGCCTCGACCTTTTACCCCACCCCCCTTAACCAATCGACCGATGATGATTGGAACGCTTTATTTGATAGCAATGTCAGAGGCCCATTTTTTCTCACTCAGGCACTAACACCCACACTTAGCCAACGCCGCGGCTGCATTATTAATTTGGTGGATATTCATAGTGAGCGCCCAATGGCTGAACACACTATTTATTCTATGGCCAAAGCCAGTGTGGCGATGATGACCAAAACGCTGGCTAAAGAAATGGCACCCGAGATAAGGGTCAATGGTGTTTCACCCGGTGCCATACTATGGCCGGAACAGGAGTTTGATCCTGACAATCAATCGTCGATACTGAATAAAATCCCGATGCAAAGAATTGGTGATGTCAGTGATATTGCGCAGACGGTTGCGTTTTTGGTGAATGATGCGCCCTATATCACCGGACAAATTATTGCTGTGGATGGTGGTCGCTCTTTAAATATGTAAAAGCGATTTTTAGAAAGACGTTATGCGTGAGCGGAAATTTTCTCACCGCGCCACTGAAAATCTACCGGCCATAGCTTTTGACTGGATTGATCATAGGCCTGCCATAACTCGGCATAGGTTTTGCCCAGTTGAGGATGAATGTCCCCTGGGGCGATATCAAATAGCGGCAAAAGCACAAAGGCATTTTTTATAATTTCATCTCGCGGCAGATCAATGCCATCGATATGACCGACCTCATCACCGTAGCTTAAAATATCAATATCCAGTGTACGTGGACCAAACTTTGGGCCATCGCGGCGGCGGCCGTTATCATGCTCAATATCGCGCAAGTGTTTTGCCAATTCACCGACACTGAGTTGACAGAAAAACCCCACCACCAAATTAAGAAAGTTATCCCCTTCAAAGCCCACCGCTTCGCTTTCATAAACAGGCGAAATAGTGATGTCGCCAAAACGTTTATCCAGCGCATCCAATGACGCGCTTATATGTTGGTAGCGATTGATATTGCTACCGATACTCAGATAAACCTGGGGCACTATTTTCTCCAATTCACTGGCTAGGATTTAGTCTTTGCTGCCACGCTCAATAATCACGCCGACATCTTGGGAGCCACGCACAGCTCCCGGTTTACTGAGACGCAGTTTTAACCATGGCACTGAAAATTCGTTAAGTACAATATCTGCACAACGCTCGGCCATCGTTTCTACTAATAAAAATTCACTGTCGCCAATAAACGCAATTAAGCGCTTGGCTACCGCTTTATAGTTTAAGGTGTCGGCAATATCGTCGGTCTGTGCAGCGCGACGAATATCATGGGCCATTTCCAAATCGAGACTAACGGTTTGTTTAATCTCGCGCTCCCAGTCATAAATACCAATCACGGTTTCAATTTTTAAATCCCGTATGTAGACAACATCCATTAAGCTGATTCCTAAAATTTGTTGAATGGTAATAGCTTTACGATCTATTCCAGCGCTCGGTTCAACCGGCTGGCGCAACGGGCGTTAGCGCTGGCAGCTGATCCATTGGCCAGCGAGGTGTCGCAGTAACGGCGAGCGCATCAGTTTGTCCGGCCAATAGTCGTTGACAACCAGCGTAGGCAATCATAGCGCCATTATCGGTACAAAACTCAGGTCTGGCATAAAAAACTTGGCTATTCACTTTTTGCAGTGCCTGTTCGAGGCCCGCTCTTAACGCTTTATTGGCGCTAACGCCACCGGCGATCACCAACCGTGATAGTGACTGTTGCTTTAACGCGCGCTTGCATTTGATCACTATGGTTTCAACCACGGCTTGCTGAAAGGCGTGAGCAATATCGGCACGGGTTTGGTCGTCTACCACGCCTTGCTTGTTGGCATGCTCATGAACGGTATTAAGGGTATAGGTTTTTAAGCCACTAAAACTAAAATCCAACCCGGGATGCTTAACCATGGGGCGCGGAAAGGTGAAGCGCCCAGGCACCCCCAATTCAGCCAGTTTTGCCACCTGCGGGCCGCCCGGATATGGCAGTTTTAGCATTTTTGCGGTTTTGTCGAAGGCCTCACCGGCCGCATCATCTAATGACTCGCCCAATAGTTGGTATTGGCCAATACCATCAACTCTAACCAATTGGGTATGCCCGCCCGACACTAATAGGGCAACAAAGGGAAATTCGGGGGGATTATCTTCAAGCATAGGAGCTAATAGATGCCCCTCCATATGATGCACACCAATGGCAGGCACATTGAGGGCATAAGCTAGCGAGCGTCCAATCATCGCCCCCACCATCAAAGCCCCCGCCAATCCTGGGCCTGAGGTATAAGCAACCCCATTGATATGCTGCCGCTGACAGCCAGCCTCAGCCAGAACCTGCTCAATTAAGGGCAACGTTTTACGGATATGGTCGCGAGAAGCCAGCTCCGGGACGACCCCGCCATACTCGGTATGTAGCTCAATTTGACTGTACAAGGCCTCTGCTAACAAGCCGCGCTCACTATCATAGAGCGCGATCCCCGTTTCGTCGCAGGATGTTTCTATACCAAGAATTAGCATGCCAACCGTCTTTATATTCGATACTTAGATAACAGCCGCGCATAATACTGGCTGACACCGCCACAGACCAGTAAAACACTCACAAAATACCCCCTGTGTGGCTTTGCATTTTCCAGATCAACCGTTTACAATGCCCGCCCCTTGCGGTCGGTGCGCCTTTATAGCGGCAAACCGAGGGCAATAACGCATTTTATTAATCAGTTAAAGGAAGGGTAAATGCCTTCAGTTAAATTAAAAGATAACGAGCCATTTGATATCGCTCTGCGTCGCTTTAAGCGCTCCTGTGAAAAAGCGGGTGTTCTGGCCGAAGTACGTCGTCGTGAATTCTACGAGAAACCAACATCAGTTCGTAAGCGTAAAGCTGCCGCTGCTGTTAAGCGTCACGCCAAGAAAGTCTCTCGCGAAACTCGCAAGCAGCAACGTCTATACTAGACCCTAGCTGCCGATAGCGCTGGTTATCTTTTTTCTGCCGAGACTGTTAAAGCCATGACAGAACAAACGCTAAAAAATCGCATTTATGAAGCCATGAAAACGGCGATGCGAGCCAAAGATAAGCAGCGTGTTGGTACCATCCGGCTGATTCAAGCCGAAATTAAACGAATTGAAGTCGATGAGCGTATTGAAATTGATGATACGCGACTGTTGGCTGTGCTCGACAAAATGTGCAAGCAACGTCGTGACTCTATTCAACAATATACCGATGCAGGGCGTAGCGAACTGGCTGACATCGAGATTGCAGAAATCAATGTTATCCAAGACTTTTTGCCAGCACAGCTTAGCCAAGATGAACTCGAGAGTATGATTGCTGATGCGGTTACCAGCACCGGCGCTGAATCGATGAAAGATATGGGTAAGATCATGGGCGTACTAAAGCCTCAACTGCAAGGCCGCGCCGATATGGGCGAGGTCAGCAAACTGATTAAGTCACGACTGTCTTAATACTTTAACTGCTCAATCGGTGAAACCCCGTTCCAAAGGATAAAGTGATGCAACTGCGCAGTTTTATGTCCTCTAAAATCCACAAAGCCACAGTTACCGAAGCTAATTTGGACTATGTTGGCAGCATTACCATTGATGCCGAACTGATGGAGCGAGCGGGCATGCTTCCTAACGAAAAAGTACTGGTGGTGAGTAATACCACCGGCACGCGACTGGAAACCTATATTATTGAAGGCAAGCGCGGCTCGGGCTATATCGGCATTAATGGCGCAGCAGCCCATATGATTGGCGCCGGCGAAGAAGTGATCATTATTGCCTTTACGCTGGCTACTGAACCCGTTGCGGCCAAAGCTATTTTGGTGGATAAAAACAATCGCTTTGTCTGCAATCTGACGGAAAAACAGGCCGCCTTTGCACCGGAAACGGCCTAGACAGATCCACCCTCGCTTATTGCCGGCAAACCCCCTAAACTTGGCACTGTTAATAATTTGAACCCAAGTATTCTCGTTCATGGCTGGCCGCATACCGCAAAGTTTTATCGATGACCTACTGGATCGCCTCGACATAGTCGAAGTGATAGACCGCCGTGTCAGCCTGAAAAAAAATGGTCGTAACTTTACTGCCTGCTGCCCTTTCCATGAAGAAAAAACCCCTTCCTTCAGCGTTAACCAAGAGAAGCAATTCTATTACTGCTTTGGCTGTGGCGCCGGTGGCAATGCGCTCGGCTTTATTATGGATTACGAGCGTATAGACTTTCCCAGCGCGGTTGAACTGCTGGCGGATTCGGCCGGACTGGAAGTTCCTCGCGAGGCATCGGTGTTTCAGGAAGAGCCCCAGCAGAAAAAAAATATTTACACCATGCTGGAAAAATGCGCTGACTTTTATCGCCAGCAACTTAAACACAACCCGCAAAAACAGCGAGCTATCGATTACCTGAAAAACCGTGGCCTCAGCGGTGAAATCGCCCGAGACTTTGATATCGGCTATGCCCCGCCGGGCTGGGACAACTTGCTTAAGCATCTCGGTTTAAATCAGGAAGATAAGCAATTGCTTATCGATGGCGGCATGCTAATCGAAAAGGAAGAAGATAATAAGCTCTATGACCGCTTCCGTGACCGGATTATTTTCCCCATTCGAGATAACCGTGGACGTATTATTGCCTTTGGTGGCCGTGTACTGGGGGATGACAAGCCGAAATACCTGAACTCACCTGAAACGCCGGTATTTCACAAGAGCAAAGAGCTCTATGGCCTTTATCAATCCCGTAAAGCCAACCGCAAGCTGGAGCGACTGCTCATTGTTGAAGGCTATATGGATGTGGTGGCGCTAGCACAACATGGCGTTACTTGGGCCGCAGCCACACTGGGTACCGCCACCAGTACAGAGCATTTAAAACGGGTATTTCGCCAATGCTC
>NZ_CAXAHB010000050.1:0-12696 GCF_963968385.1 uncultured Oceanicoccus sp. | reverse complement strand
TGATGTTGGTGGTAAGAAAAATTATTAAACGTGTTCTACCTTTGACACTGGGCTTGTTAATAATCAGTCCTTTAGTCTTTGCTCGGGATAATTTGGATGCTATTTCTGTTATCGCAACAAAAACAGAACGTTCCATTTTTGATACCCCTGAAACGGTTAGCAAAATTGGGCGGGAAGAAATCGATCGATTTCAGGCACAAAAACTCAGTGATGTATTAAGCAATGTGCCCAGCGTTAGCTTTGGTTCCGGGCCAAGAGCGATAGCCGAAAAACCATTGATTCGTGGATTGGGTGGCAATAGGATTTTGATTACCGTGGATGGCGCCCGACAAAATTTTAATTCCGGCCATAAGGGTAGGGTATTTATTGATCCGGAGATTTTAAAAGAAGTTGAAGTGTTACGCGGCGCCGGCTCTGCGGTTTATGGTAGTGGCGCTATGGGTGGTGTTATTGCCATGAAAACCAAAGATGCGCAAGACTATCTGGAGCCCGATGAATCTTGGGGGGTACGGATTAAAACCGCTTACCAAGATGTTAATGATGAATTAAAAGCAACCGCAACAGTTTTTGCTCGTTCGGATATGATGGGCGGGTTTGATTTTTTGTTTAATGGTAGTCATTCGACCTCTTCGGATATGACTCTCGGTGGCGGGGATACGCTGGAAGACTCCGCGGAAAGTTTGTGGTCAAATCTGACCAAAGTGACATGGGATATAGCCAAAAGTCAGACGATGATTTTTTCACATCAGTATTCCTTTCAATCCGGTGAGGTTCCAGCGCAAGCGGATATTCGCAGTTCTGCTACCGCGGTATTGACTGATAGGGAGACCGAAGTAAAACTGGATCGTATTGAATACCAACATAGCGGTGATCATAATCCTTGGTTAAATCTGAGTGCCTTTGCTTATCTTAATCAGCAAACTATTCGTGAAAAACGTATCGGCACCAATGGCAGGCTGGACACTATTGACTTTGATACCGCCGGTATTGATATTCGTAATATTAGCGACTTGAGGCAGGGCAGTATTTCACACCGGTTAAATTATGGATTGGAATATTACCAAGATACCATGGCCAGCCGTGAAGGTAGGCTTAATTTTGACAGTGCATTTCCAGATGCCACATCCGATGTGTTAGGGATTTATTTTCAGGATGAAATAACGATAAAAACTCATGGTAAAACCAGTTGGGTTATTATTCCCGGTCTGCGCTTTGATAAAGCTAATAGTCAGTCTGACCAAGCCGAGGCAATTGGTGTTGCAGAAACGACTAAGCAAGAGCAGCTCTCGCCTAAATTGGGTATTGTCTATAAAGCTGAAAACAACACTAACTATTCCTTTAACTATAGTCAGGCCTTCAGGACGCCAAATTTCCAAGAACTCTATATCTCCGGCGTACATTATGGTGCTAATAATTTTTTACCCAACCCCAATCTGAAAGCAGAGCAATTGGAACATGGTTATGAGTTGGGTGTTCGTACAAAATCAAAAAATCTGTTTTCTAAGCATGATAATACCGAATTCCGTGCTAGCGTTTATTGGAATGAATATAAAAACTTTATTAATAGCTTTCTTAGCCGAACAGTAACTAGCTTTGATAATGTTGGTGAGGCTAGGGTCTATGGCGCCGAGCTTGAGTTTAGTCATTACGCGGCGGTGTTGGATTTGGATACTGTGATGTCAATAAGTTATGCCAAGGGTGATGATTTAATTAAAGATCAGCCTCTAACCAGCATTCCCGGTCATTCCATCAAACTCAACTTGCAAAAATATTTGCCTGGCAACGGTGTGACCTTAGGTGCCAGAGCTGTGGTTAATTTACGGCAGGATAGGGTTAAAGATGGTCAGCCAGAAACAGAGCCTTATAATACTTACGATCTTTATATGACTTGGATGCCGCCGATTGATCGCTTAAATGATTTGCATATCGTGGCTGGTGTCGACAATGTGACCGATAAGCTTTATACCCCGCATTTATCCTCATTGCCGGCGGCGGGTCGCAATTATAAATTAAGTATTTCATTGCAGTTTTAACCAATGATCTTGCACGGTTGTCTATGGTCAGCTTTGCCATCAGAGGAATGGCTGTTTGCAATAAATAGGTCTCCGAAAAAGGCCTTATGCGCTAACTCGCGGCTTATGACCATCTCTAAGGTGTTCAATGCTTTCGCCGATCAAAGAGTTGCCTGCAATGGTATAGGCGCGGCCAAAGTCCTTTACAAATCGCCCACCCAGCGGTATCAGTTTAAACAAGTTAAAATCTGACAGTTCACTCAGGTTTTGGATTCGCTCGCCATGTTTCTGGAACAGGTATTTAATACCTTTATCATAGGCTTCGCCGGCCTCATGACAAATATGCTTTGCCTCGACTTGATAGTTAACTCGAATGCGGGCAAAAATAGTTTGGGCCTCAGATTCATCCTCAACAATTAAAACCGCAGCCTTGGGATTATTTTTAAGGTTAATGCCATGGATAGCGATATCGCTGAGCAACACATAGATGCAATCATCACTAATAGCATAGGGTGCATAAGAGGCATATGGATGGCCATTCCGATCCAATGAGGATAAATGCAAGGTATGACGGCTGGTTAAGAATTCTTTTAGCTCGTCACCTAAACGGTTCTCCATAGCTTTATTTTTCATAACTGTGCTCCTGTTTTATATTGTTCTTTTAGAGCTAGGTACTCAGATTTTTGTGAGGCATAGAGTTCACCATGCTTATCGCGCCCGAGAAAAATTTTAAAAATACATTCTTGCTTGTCGTTCTGAAAAACAAAGGCATGACTTTCTTTACCGCGATGATGTTTACTCTGAAAAAAAATTGTTTTTACCTTGTTCAGGTTTAAGTGACCCTCAAAGCCATTGTCAGCTATTAAGTTGTAAAATCCCTGTGCCATTTTTCCTTTGGGGAAAACGCCTTTGAATTCAAAGACACTGCCTCCATGCAAAATAATGGTCGTGGTGTTTTGCCAAGTGCTGATATTTTTTAGCAACACTTCTGCCTGTCCGCCTGGCATAAAAACATTGTTAGTTGTATTCATATTTTATGTTTTCTCAGCTGACATTTATATTGAACATGATTCATGTAGCGAGTTTTCAGCTTTATAAGCCGCAGTCCTAGCATTCGGATTGTTTTGATCGCAGGCTAATCAGCGAAAAACAAAAGCACTATAGTTTGTGTTTTTGGCATCATTAGCTCTGTCTTTGATATTGTTGTTTGTTGCTTGGCATAGCAGATAGAGTCATGCCAACACGCAATCGCTAAATTATATTAAAATTAATCTAAATGCAAATCATTATCGTTTGCATTAGATATTTGGGGTTGCTAGAATTTCATCTATTCGGTCATCTAACAACAGAAAGTAGGGGTGTAATCGATATTAAATAAAAAAATACGGTTTATGCCCTAATTATTACGTAGCAGGAGATTTCATCATTATGACCATAAGCTATCTTAAAAAAATGCTTCGACCTGGCCATTATGGTGTTTTATTGCTGGCTGCATTAGTGATCAGTTCACCGGTTGTTGCTCAGCCACAACGTATTATTAGTACCGATGCGGGTGTTACTGAGGTTTTGTTAGCACTGGGTGTTGGTAATAGGATTGTAGGAGTTGATGTAACCAGTGCCGTGCCAGATAAATTTTCGGTAAAAAAACTGGGTTACCACCGTATGCTTTCCGCTGAGGGTTTATTAAGCCTTAACCCGAGCCTTGTTGTTGGCAGTAAACATATGGGGCCGCCGGAAACCGTCACCGCCATCCAAAAGGCGAATTTACAATTGGTTCAATTACCGGTGGCAAAAAATGAAAAAAATCTCAAAGCCAATATTCAAGCCATCGGTACTCTAGTGGGCAAGGAAACGCAGACACAACAGCTACTGCAAAGCATTGATCATAAAATGGCTGCAGTGAATAATATGCAGCTAACGGCTAATACTAAGGTGGCTTTTTTACTGCAGATGGATGGCCGTGGTATTCGTCTGGCGGGCAAAGGCACTACAGGTGGTGATTTGATCGCTTTGCTGGGTGGAAAAAATTTGGGTGAGCATAACGGTTATCAAACGGTCTCTTCTGAAGCGTTGTTGGGATTGAAGCCAGATGTCATTATCGTCGCAAGTCGTGATAGCAACCAATCCTCCGTAGAAACTTTGCTAACAAACAATACGTTGTTAAAGCACTCCCCGGCGGCAAAGCAACAAAAGATTATTGAGGTTGATGGCAGTGCCCTTGTGGCAGGTATTAGTTTGCCTGCCATTGATGCACTTCAGGTGATGGCTGCACAACTGCAGTAAGTGATTGCTTGATGCGAAGAACCTCCTTCTCGTTATTATTATTCCTTTGTCTGGTGTTGGGTTTGGTGGCGATTACGCTGTCGCTAACTCGTGGTGCAATGGCGATGGCGGCCAGTGATATTTTGTTGGCGCTTTGGGATGGCTTATGGGGAACAAAGTTAAGCAAACTGGCGGATTACCAACAATTGGTGATTTTGGATTTACGCCTGCCAAGGACCTTGTTGGCTCTGTTTGTTGGTGCTGTTTTGGCGCAGTGTGGTGCAGTTATGCAAGGCTTATTTCGCAATCCGTTAGCGGACCCCGGTATTATAGGTGCATCATCCGGAGCAGCGTTAGGTGCTGCGCTTGTGATGGTTTTAATTCCGGTATTCTTGCAGGGCGCTGCTATTCCTGTCGCTGCATTTTTTGGCGCACTATTAACTACCTTGCTAGTTTTCAAATTAGCCCAAGGTCAAAATGGCACCTCGGTGGTGATGTTATTGCTGGCTGGTGTTGCGGTAACCGCTTTTGGTGGTGCGGCGATGGGTTTTCTTAATGTGATTGCCAGTGATCAGGCCCTGCGGGATATCACGCTCTGGCAAATGGGTTCAGTGGCCTATACAGATAGCAATAGTTTGTTATTGTGTTTTGTCGTGATGGTATTGATGGCTTGGTATTTTCAGCGTCATGCACAATCACTTAATGCACTACTACTGGGAGAGTCTGAGGCTAGGCACTTGGGTATTGATGTTGAAAAATTAAAAATAAAATTAATTGTGGTCACGACTATTGGTATTGGCGTGACCGTTTCCGTTGCTGGCATTATTGGTTTTATCGGATTGGTGATTCCTCATTTGGTGCGAATGCTAACCGGGCCAGATCATACAACACTGCTACCATTATCAGCTGTTTTCGGTGCTTTGTTGTTGCTATGTGCGGATATTGGTGCGCGTTTATTGATGGCCCCTGCAGAGTTGCCGGTAGGTTTGCTAACAGCCTTACTCGGTGCACCTTTCTTTGCCTTTTTACTGATTAATCAACGCAAAAATTTTATTTAATATGTTGGATATAAAACAGTTACGGGTTGTTGTTGATAACAAAGTTTTACTGAATATTGATCATTTTCAATTGGAAGAAGGTGAAGTATTTTCTGTGTTGGGCAAGAACGGGGCCGGTAAATCCACATTATTTAAATCTATTTGTGGTGATATTCCCGCCACCGGACAAAGATATTTCCACCAACAAGATATTGAGCGCTGGCCTAGACAGAAACTGGCAAGGCATTTGGCGGTATTGCCACAGAGTAGTCAGTTAAACTTTCCGTTTTCTGTGCAGGAAGTGGCAGCATTGGGCTTAATCCCCCTGTCCATCAATCGACGACAGGGCATGCAGTTGGTAAAGGCAATGTTGGCGTTAACAGATACCCTGCAATTTGCAGTTCGGCCCTATCTAAGTTTATCAGGCGGTGAACGCCAGCGTGTTCACCTAGCTAGAGTGCTAGTGCAACTTTCACAGGCTGAACAGCCCCCCTTATTATTATTGGATGAACCCACCTCAGCCCAAGATTTGGCGCAACAACACCGGATGCTAGAAATGACTCGTAGACTATGTAATGAGCGTCATTACACAGTCCTGGTGATCATGCATGACCTTAATCTCAGTTTGCGTTATGCGGATAGAGTAGGGCTTTTGCATGCGGGCTATTTGGTCGACATCGGCAAACCGGATTTGGTATTAACTCCTGCTAATGTTGAACAGTACTGGGGTTATTGCCCCCAGCAACTGGTGACGGCCTCTGGCCAATGTGTGCTGGCCTAGCATAAGGCTGGAAGTTGGTGTGTCAGTGAGTTGCAATGGTGAGTTTGCCATGCAATCGCTGACCTGTTTGTCCCAGTTATCTCCTAGTAGCTTGTAGTACCTTGTTTTGGCCTTATCTGCTGGAGTATGGTTATAACTGGTTCCATATGATGCCCGCCATCTTTGGTTTGCCGGTGTCTGCCATGGTGGCGATTAATGTCATTATGGGTTGCCTTACCCTGGCGATATTAATGCATACCGAAGGCCGTGAGCTCGGTGTATCAATATAGCTGCCGATAATAGCGATTACCTTTATTGGTATTTCCAGTGGTCTGCCTTTGTATCTTTATTTGCGCGAGCGAGCTAACAAAAACACCGCCCGTAATGTATTATGACGACTGTTGCGACTGACAATTGAATAGCAATACACAGACTTTTTTTCCGATAGCCAGATGGCGTAGCTGAAAAGCTCAATGGAGTATTTTGTGAAACTAGCTCGAATTGCCCTGATAGGTCTGTTTTTTATTAGTGCTGCGGTGTCAGCAAATTACAACCGCGATCAGGCCATGATCGTTGCGCAATTAAACGGTATTGATATTGCCTATACCAGCGTTGGTGATGTCAACGCACCAGCAGTACTGATGATTATGGGGCTTAGTGCGTCGCATCGTGCATGGCCCGAGGATTTAATCAATGGATTGGCCGCGGCGGGGTACCGAGTTATTTTATTTGATAATCGCGATACCGGTGAGTCTGCGCGGCTCGATGCATTAGGTAAGCCTAGCTTACGTTGGCAGTGGTTAAAAAGCGCTACCGGTTTAAAAGTGGTCAATCCTCCTTACACTCTTAACGATATGGCGGCAGACAGCATTGCCCTGCTGGATCAATTAGGCATTGAGAAAGTGCATATTGTCGGTGCTTCTATGGGTGGCATGATTGCGCAGATTATTGCAGCAGAGTATCCGCAGCGAACAGCTTCTTTGGTGTCTATTATGTCCACGACCGGTGCTCGGCATTTGCCTAGATCAAAAAGACAAAACAAGCGAGAAGGGTGGAGTATTGAGAAGTTGCATGATCGCGGTTTTTATCGGAGTGCTATCCCGCGACAGTTTATGGCTGTGGTTGCTGCCGGAGACCGCTCTGAACAGGTACGTACGATCAGTGTGCCAACACTGGTGTTACATGGTGAGGAGGATACTATGTTGCCTCCTGCACATGGTTTGCACACCCACGAGTTAATCACCGGTTCTACTTATATCAGCTTTCCGGGGATGGGACATGCAATGCCAGCAAAACTACTGCCGACAATTCTGGATGCAGTGAAGAGTCATTTTTCGGCCGCCACTAAAGCTATGATGAAAGTTAGTTCACAATAAGTTTCAGCCGATATAGAGTCACCTTGGAAAACGCAACAAACGTTTAATTGGCACAATGCTTGGCTTAGCGCAATTCGCGCCGTAAAATTTTACCGACATTGGACTTGGGCAGGTCATCGCGAAATTCGATAAACTTTGGAACCTTGTAAGCGGTGAGTTCCTGACGACAAAATTTTCTAAGCTCAGCCTCTGTTGGCTCGCTATTTTTACAAACGATAAAGGCTTTTACCGCCTCGCCTGAATCCTTATCTTTAACGCCCACAACTGCGCATTCAAGTACATCGTTATGACTGGTTATCACGTTCTCGATTTCATTGGGATAGACATTAAAACCGGATACCAGAATCATATCTTTAATCCGATCAACGATTTTATAGAAACCATCATCAAGTTTTACCGCAACGTCACCGGTTTTGAAAAAGCCTTCGGCGTCGATCGCTTCATCAGTGGCATCTGGGCGCTCCCAGTAACCCATCATAACCTGCGGTCCGCGCACCCAAAGTTCGCCTTCTTCGCCATCTGTAACCACTTTGCCGGAGCCATCCATTAATTTTATTTCCTGAAAGCCCACCGGTTTACCCACCTTGCCAATCTGCCGAGTTGACGGCACATTGAGTGTGACACTAGCCGAAGTTTCAGAAAGACCGTAGCCCTCAATTAGTTTGGAGTTAGTTCGACGTTCCCATTGTTCGGCGACATCAGGCACCAGTGCGGCGCCACCAGAAAGGGTCCACTTTAAATTTGACCAATCTACGGCATCAAATTTTTCGTTGGCCATTAAACCGGCAAGCATGGTGTTAACGCCAGCAAAGCCAGTCAAGGGAAAGGATTTCATTACATCCAGCAGGCCGTCAAGGTTTCGTGGATTTGGGATTAATACCGAGTGGCCGCCAGAGGCAAAGTTTCCGCAAAGATATAAACTAAACCCGAAGATATGGTAAATAGGCAAGGGTGCAATCAATAGGCCGTTAAGTTTTTCACCATCTTCTGCAAGGTGTTTTTGACCCTGTTCTACGCTCGCAATAATATTGCCATGGCTAAGCATTGCGCCCTTAGCAACGCCAGTGGTACCGCCGGTATATTGAAGCACCGCCAAATCGTTTAATGTTGGAGGAGTCGATGGTAGGTCCTTGCCTTTGCCAAGGTCGATCGCGGTGGGTAAGGTCACCAGCTTTACCGATTCATCCAGATGATGGTCTGGTGCTGGCTGAGCCTCGGTCATATCTAACATATTGGTGGCGATAACCAGCTTGATGTCAGTATCGGGAATGACCTTTTCCGCCGCTGCAACAAAATCACTGAGTACCACTAATGCCTTGGCACCGCTATCTTGAAATTGGTGACGCAACTCCCTTTCAGTATAGAGCGGGTTAGTATTCACCAGTACCAAACCGGCGCGTATAATGCCCCAAGCCGCTACCGGATACTGAATCAGATTGGGCAGTTGAATAGCTACCCGATCACCATGTTTCAAGCCACCATCGCTGCGTAGCCAGGCGGCAAAACTGGCCGACATTTTGTCTATTTCAGCATAAGTGACGTCTTGATCCAGACAGGTAAAGGCGATCTTGTCAGCAAATTCAGTGCAAGCCCTTTCAAACAGATCTAGCACAGATGTGTAATTTTCATCGTTGACAGCGTCAATTTGCTGGCGAGCGAAGTCAAAGCGGGGGTCAGTGGTAAAATTCATAGATATGGAGCTCTTTCAATTTAGCTAATAATTAGAAATTTTATAGATTTATCAATTATATAGGCAACGAGTAAAGGTTATTATTAATGCACTCAATTGCCAGTTGGAAATCCCTGATAAGCTGTTCGATATTAGCCGCCAAGGTACTGCAAAATCGATTATTTTAGGGAATCATATTCAGCCAACTGTATCTGGCCAACCTAGTGGCGTCAACGATTCTATTGACGTAGATACTTATCCATCAGCTAGTTGATGTCAAGAAGGCGTAGTTACTGAGCGATATTTTTTACCGCAGATAGCGGTAGCAGAGATTTACTGTGCTTTCCGGTAGTTTTATGCATTGACCATTTTAGGAACCAGCTTTTTCATAAAAATATAGTCAATACTGGGGAAGTAGCGTTTAGGCTTCCACAATATTCCCTCCCGCCGATGCGGTATAATGGCGTGCTTGCCATTATTTGAATCCTCATAAATTATTTTGGCGATACCCTCTGCAGTAACCGATGATCTGTCCATCATTTTTTTGGCTACATTCACGTTATTGCTACTGCTAGTGCGTATGGTTTTCAAAAGGTTGCTTGGGAGGGATCTAGGGCGTACCGCAGACAAGCTGACACCGAAAGCAGCTACAGGGTCTCTGGTGATGTGGCGCCGGCATTGTTAACCAAGGCATCCAATCCCTGCCAGCGTTTAAGGATATGATTGATCAGATGCTGCTATTGATCTTCATTGGTAATATTCGGATGTTGTAAAAAGCAATCGTTACCATGTTGGCCTTTTAGCTGGGCGGCAACCTGGCGACCTTGTTCATCTTGAATGTCAGCAATAAATAGAGTTAAATCACGGGCTGTATAGGCTGTTAGTCAGTGCAAAAATGATGGCAAATGCCTATGGTGGGGATTTATATGTGGTGAATGCTTACCGAGATTCTTTGTACTACCCTGATCGTGGCCAGTTAGCGAATGAGTCCGACCTTGATGGCAGTAAGGTTCATGTGGAGCAGGGTTTTACCAGTGAAGTGATAGCGGTGGTGTCTAGAGAAATAAACGCTGATTTAGGAATGATAGGCACCTTAAATCAAATCGGTAAAGAAAGTACTCTACGTGATGATGCCGCCGAGAGGGTGATTTCCTTCTTAGATGTGGATACTCTAGTTGCTAATTCAAAGGTTCGTCTGGAGGGTTGGCCATAATAAGATGGCTAGTCATTTTCCAACTATACCTCTAAACCTGTTTTGTTAATTGTTGAATAGCGTAATTAATGTGGAATAAATATGTTGAATTTTAGTTTTCATAATCCTACCAGCATTCATTTTGGTGTCGGTCAGATCGAAAAGATAGATAAGGAAATCCCTCAAGATGCCAAAGTATTGGTGATTTATGGTGGTGGTTCGATTAAAAAAAATGGCATCTTTGATCAGGTGATTGACGCTTTGGGTGGGCGTGAATGGGCTGAGTTTTCCGGAATAGAGCCCAATCCAAATTACGATACGTTGATAAAATCACTGCCGTTAATCAATGATATGCAAGTGGATTATTTGCTTGCCGTGGGTGGTGGGTCAGTTATTGATGGTGCTAAATTTATAGCCGCCGCTGCTAAGTTTGAGGCTGGCGAACCCTGGGATATTATCGCTAAGCGGGCCAAAGTAAGTCAGGCCTTGCCTTTGGGTGCTGTGTTAACGTTGCCTGCCACAGGCTCTGAATCAAACAGTAGTGGAGTCGTGACCCGCAATGGTCATAAGTTGCCTTTTACCAATAAATTATTGCGGCCTCAGTTTGCAGTGCTTGACCCTCAGGTAACCTTAAGCCTGTCGGATCGTCAAATTAGTAATGGTATTGTCGATGCTTTTGTCCATGTTATGGAGCAATATTTAACCTACGATGTTAATGCCAAAGTGCAGGATCGATTTTCTGAAGGTCTTTTAATGACCTTGATTGAAGAGGGACCAAAAGCATTGAATAGCGAGACGAAAGATGATCTGGACGTGCGAGCTAATGCGATGTGGTCAGCGACTCTGGCACTCAATGGTTTAATTGCAGCGGGTGTTCCACAAGATTGGACCGCTCATATGATTGGCCATGAACTCACCGGTCTATACGATATTGATCATGCTAGAACGTTGTCTATTACTTTCCCCGCGGTCATGAAGGTTCGTCGTGATGTGAAGCGAGATAAATTGCTGCAATATGCCGAGCGTGTTTGGCATGTGGTTGATGGTAATGAAGATCAACGTATTGATAAAGCGATTGAATTAACCGAGAACTTTTTTAAAACAATGAATGTGCCAACTCGGTTAAGTGAGATCGACTTAGATGCAACCCATATCGATACTATTCTAGAGAAATTGCAACAACATGGCATGGTGGCCTTAGGCGAACGGCGAGAAATTACTCCCGATATCACTCGTATTATTCTGGAAGCCGCCCTGTAGCTAGATGCTTCTGCCGATCTAAGGTATTAGTGGTACGGCACCTAGGTACAGCACCGATAATAAGATCAATATAAGCCCAGTAGCATTAGCACAGGGTTGGGCGTTGTTGTTAGCCAGTGTGCTGATATTGATTCTACTTTCTGATTTATTTATGATCAGTGCAGATGTCTGGTCTTGATGTGGTTTTATTTTTGTTGACAGCTACTTAATTTATATATGGATAACGATATTTATGCGGTTCCTTAAATATTATTTACGATGCTTGATAGTCTGTTTCTGCCTGTTGCCTAGTGTAAGCATTGGTGCGGAAGATGAATCAGGGAGTCAATCAGCTGAGTGGGTCTACGATCAGCGCCCGAGTGTTGTGCATATCAACGGTTTTTTGACAGCAGGGGTCAGTCAGGCTAATCCAGAAGTGAATACTATGCTTAACAAGTTTAGTGATGATTTATCCTTTGATACCAAGACCTTGCTGGGTCTGCAGGGAACTTTGCAGTTGTCGGATAAATTTGATGTTACCGCCCAGATAGTGGCTAAAGCAGACAGGGATTGGGATGTTGATCTGGACTGGGTTTTTTTTCGTTACCGTCTGGCGGATGATTTATCCTTTCGTGCAGGTCGCTTACGCTTGCCATTTTATTTGTTTTCTGAGTCCGCTGATGTGGGATTTAGCTATCCTTGGGTATCACCTCCCACTGAAATGTATCTTCTACCACTGGTTAATTATGAGGGCGTTGATTTACTGTACTCAGCATCGGCCGGCGACTGGATTCATCAGTTTCAAGTTGTTGGCGGTAGTGTTGATAAAGACAATTTTAAGACCAGTTATAACTACGGCGTCAACTTGACTTCCAGTAGTGGGCCCTGGACATACCGAGCCAGTTTCTTGGCACTGTATGATGTTGAGTTTGGTTTGCCCCCATTGTCCGGACAACCCTTGGTTGAAGTTGAGGATCCAGCCAACTACTACGCCATGGCAGCGATGTATGACGATGGCGATTGGTTATTGATATCGGAGTTATCTGTTGTAGATACAGCAGCTAGTAAGCGGTTATTTGGCAGTGATGCAGGTTATCTTACGGTTGGTAGGCATCTAGGCCGTTGGCTACCGCACGTTACCTATGCCAA
>NZ_CAXAHB010000049.1:0-12906 GCF_963968385.1 uncultured Oceanicoccus sp. | reverse complement strand
CCGGGTTTAACCATAATCATATCGGCCCCCTCTTTAAGGTCGAGGGCGCATTCATGCAAGGCTTCATCGCTATTGGCTGGATCCATCTGATAGCTATCTTTATCCGCACCTTTTAAATTAGCGGCAGAACCGACTGCATCGCGAAACGGACCGTAATAACTAGAGGCATATTTTGCTGAATAGGCGAGAATTTTGGTATTAACAAAGCTGGCTTGTTCCAGCGCTGACCTGACCGCGCCAATGCGTCCGTCCATCATATCCGAAGGTGCCACGATATCGGCACCGGCCTCGGCATGCGACAGCGCTTGCTTGACCAGAGTTTCAACGGTGCGGTCATTTAAAACATAGCCGTTACCATCGAGAATGCCGTCCTGACCATGAACAGTAAACGGGTCTAACGCGACATCAGTGATAATACCCATTTCCGGTACCGCATCTTTGACTGCTTTCACCGCACGTTGCGCTAAACCATCAGCGTTATAGGCTTGTTCAGCCAGTTCTGATTTTGCACTGTCCGGAGTAACAGGAAAAAGTGCAATCGCTGGAACCCCCAAGCTATTTAACAGTTTTGCTTCTTTAACCAATAAATCAATACTAAGACGTTCGACTCCCGGCATCGAGGCTACCGCTTGTTTGGTATTGTCGCCTTCCAAAACAAATATTGGACAAATCAAATCGTTCGCGGTCAGCACGGTTTCTCGCATCATTCGACGAGAAAAATCATCGCTACGCATTCTACGCATACGCGTATTCGGAAAACTACCGCGCTGTAGGGACTTGCTCATAGTGTTTCCTTTCAAATCAAGCCAGAAGGATCAATATAATCCACAGGCGTTTAATGGTTTAAAGCTGAGAAAAAATCTTCTTGGCAACGTCTATTGTATATTGAATATCGCTATCGGTATGCGCCGCTGACATAAAGCCTGCCTCGTATGACGCCGGTGCCAAATAAATACCGGCTGCTAACATACCATGAAAAAATTGGTTAAACCGATCGTTATTACAATTCATCACTTGCTGGTAATTGGTCACCGTTTCTTCTTCAGTAAAAAATCCGCCGAACATCGTACCAACATGATTGGTGGTAAAAGGAATGCCCGCATTATTGGCGGCTTTTTCTAAGCCATTGACCAGTGCTGTTGTTTTATCAAATATCGGCTGATAAAAATTATCTGCCTGAATCGCCTCAAGTTGGGCCAGCCCGGCGACCATCGCAATAGGATTGCCGGATAAAGTGCCCGCTTGATAGATAGGACCAAGCGGGGCAATCTGTTCCATAATTTTTCGCTTTCCACCAAAAGCGCCAACCGGCATGCCGGCGCCAATAACTTTACCCAGAGTGGTGATATCGGCTTCAATATTATAATAACCTTGCGCGCCGGTTAAGCCTAAACGAAATCCGGTCATCACTTCATCAATAATAAAAACACTACCAAACTGATCACACTGTGTTCTAATTTCCTCTAAGAAACCGGCAACCGGCGGTACGCAATTCATATTACCAACCACAGGTTCAACAATAACGGCGGCAACCTGTTCGCCAACTTCACTAAAGGCTTGCTTTAAACCTTCAATATCGTTGTAAGTTAAGGTAATCGTGTGGTCGGCTAAAGCGGCGGGCACCCCCGGTGAACTAGGTACTCCCATAGTTAAGGCGCCAGAACCCGCTTTAATTAATAGCGAATCGCAATGGCCATGGTAACAACCTTCAAACTTTATGATTTTATCGCGACCTGTATAGCCTCGTGCTAAACGAATGGCGCTCATGGTAGCTTCAGTGCCAGAGTTCACCATGCGTACCAAATCCATATTCGGCATAATGCGACATAGTTCTTTGGCGAGTTCGGTTTCGACTTCTGTCGGCGCACCAAAACTTAAACCGGATTTTAATTTTTCAGTTACCGCATTAAGAATGTTGGGATGGGCATGACCAAGGATCATTGGTCCCCAAGATAAAACATAATCGATATAGCGCTTGCCCTCACTATCATACAAATAAGCCCCTTTCGCTCGGTCAATAAAAACAGGGGTGCCGCCTACGGCGCGGAAAGCACGAACGGGTGAATTAACACCGCCGGGAATAAATTGTTTGGCTTGTTCAAAAAGTTGTTCAGATGAAGTCATAGTCAACGCTGTAATGGGGCTTATGTTATTGAAGGGGGATTATATTCTTATTTACGCAGCCAATGCATTACTGGTTTATCAGTGGTGGTTTTGGTGGTGGCGGTTATCTTTGCGGTGTTTAGATAGGGTTTAAAAAGGCTTTACCACCACCAATATCACTACCGCAAATAAAATAAAAACCGGCAATTCATTAAACCAGCGATAAAAGACATGGCCATGCCGATCGCTATCTTGTGCCAGTCGTTTGACATAATGGCCACAGACCAAGTGATATGCAATCAAGCCGAGCACCAGTAGTAGCTTGATAATAAACCACGTTGATTGCCAATAATAATCCCAGCTATAAGTTAGTAGCCATACCCCCAGCGCCACACTAGTGATCGCAAATAAGGACATAAAACGATAGAGCTTATGTTCCATCACTTTTAAGTGTTCGCGGGTGGCTTGATCGTCAGCCATAGCGTGATAAACAAACAGCCGCGGCAAATAAAAAATACCGGCAAACCAGCAAACCACAGAAATAATATGAAAAGCTTTAATCCAGAGCATAACGATATTGGCCGCTAAAAGGATTGTGGGGTGTTATTGTGTTTTTCAATATCACTGCGAGTAATGATACCACTATCAGCTTCGCCAAGTGACGATGGTCTGCCGCCACGGTAGCCAGCTATATAGAGTGTATCAACTTCAAGCTGATTCATTAATGTTAGCGCTTCTCGCAAGGTGGCTTGAACATTGAGTTTAGCCACCGGCTCGGTATGGGGGCCGGTTAAGTCGATCACTGCTTGATGATTTTGCTTTAGTTGCTCATCAATATGCGCTCTTAAATCATCACCATGACTAAGTTGTAATGCATTGTCGTTACTACCAATCACATACCACCGATAGGGTTTTGCCACTAATCGCCGTGCTTCCTCCGCGGATATCTGATTGGCGGATAAAGCGATATTACGCTGCATTAAACTAGCTACACCGCTGCGCTGCAGTGCCAGGCTAACGGGGTCAGTTGGCAATAATTGTTTAAGCCGAAACAGCGTTGTTTGATGGGCAGAGCGTTGTTTGAAAATTTCACTATTGGTTAACGTTGCCACGGTGATGGCCAGCATCCCCGGAAAGATGATTGCGGTATTGTTGCTTAACTCGAGTAATGCCATTAACGCCGCCAGCGGTGCATTCATGACTGCGCCCATCATTGCACCCATACCTAACAGTACGTAGAAACTGCGTTGTGATGTTAGCTCAGGAAAAAAATAAGCGCCCAAGCCGCCCATGACACTACCGATACAAGCACCAATTAAGATATTGGGGCCAATTAAGCCGATAGGCATTCCCATGCCGGAGCTGACAGCCGTGGCAATAATTTTCGCGGCAATCAACGCCAACATCACGGTTAGGGTGAGTTCGCTATTAAGAGCAGCATTTAAACTGTCGTAGCCAATACCCATAATTTCAGGTACTAACAGGGCGCAGCAGCCGGTAACCAGTCCCGCTATGGTAAAGCGCTGAAATATTGATCTGTCGGCATGGCGCAAGCTAATGCTGAGTATTTTCATAAACAGGGCGGCGCAGCTACCAATAATCAAACCCAGAAAAGCAATAAAGGGGACTTCCCAGAGCGAAGCCATTTCAAGCGTGGGAATCTCAAAAATGGGATCACCGCCAAACAGTGCTCGGCTCATAACCGTGCCGGTAATCGCCGCCAGCATGACCGGAATAAAGCCGGCAACGGTGTATTCCATCATGATCACCTCCATGGCGAAAATGACCCCGGCAATGGGGGTGTTAAAAGAAGCGGCAATTGCCGCCGAGGTGCCGCAGCCCACCAGCATACGAATACTATTATTCGGCAAGAGCAATTTTTGCCCGATCAGGCTATTGGTAGCAGCCCCTAAATGCACTGCCGGACCCTCTCTGCCGCCAGATTGCCCCGATACTATTGCCAATATGCCGCCAAAAAATTGAATCAAAGCATTTTTGAGTGGCAGATGGCCGTTGTTCATATGTAAGTGGCTAAGTACATGCACAATACCGGTTCGAGTATCTGATGCGGAGACTTTTCTAAGCATAAAGCCTAAAACCACTGCGCCAGACAGGGGCAGGGTGAAATGGAGCCAAGCGGGTAAATCTTCAAAATTATCGGGATTATTGCCGGGCAACCAAAGAGAAGATGATGATTCTATGGCATAGCGGAATAACAAAATCACCAGCGAGCAGGTAATACCTGACAACACCCCGAGTATAGACAGGTGTATTAGAGAATTGGCATTGGCCAATCGACGGCGAGTGTCACGAAACCAGTGATATAGCATAAAGAGTGAATAATATTCCCAAGGCAGGCCGATGTAAGGCGGACAATAGTCTACGATTGTTTTTTATTGGCCCATTATAACGTAGTATTAAAGTCTTGTTGAGAGAGCATTTCTTGCTGACAGTTAAACGGTGGATCAAACAGTGGTTAAGGTAGGTATTGTTGGCGGCACGGGGTATACCGGTGTCGAATTATTGCGGTTATTGGCCAATCACCCTGATGCTGAGGTGGTCGCTATTACCTCTCGGGCGGAAAAGGGTGTGCGGGTTGATGAGCTCTACCCCAGCCTGCGCGGTCACTATGATATTCGTTTTTCGCATCCTGATCCCGCTGTCTTGGCGCAGTGTGATGTGGTGTTTTTCGCCACCCCCCACAATGTCGCTATGAATATGATGCCAGAGTTATTGGCGCTTGATACCCGTGTCATTGATTTATCAGCCGATTTTAGAATTCAGGATCATCAACTCTGGTCGCAATGGTATGGCGAGCCCCATGCTTGCCCCGAGTTGTTGGCGGATGCCGTTTATGGCTTGCCGGAATTCAATCGGCAGGCGATTAAAGGCGCTCAGCTGGTTGCCTGTCCGGGGTGTTACCCAACCTCAGTACAGTTGGGTCTCTTGCCTTTATTAGAAAATCAGTTAGTGGATCAGCAGCGCTTAATTGCCAATGCTGCCTCCGGCGTCAGCGGAGCTGGGCGTCAGGCAAAAATCGATAACCTCAACGCTGAGGTCAGTGACAGCTATAAAGCCTATGCCATCGCGGGCCACCGTCATCTGCCCGAAATAGAGCAGGGCCTCAGGGCTATTAGCGGCAACGAGGTGCAGCTGACCTTTGCGCCGCACCTCGTGCCAATGATTAGAGGGATGCACTCAACCCTGTATGCCGAGTTGGTCGATAGTGCGGTATCGTTAGATGAAATCCAGTCGCTTTATGAAGATCGTTTTGCCGGCGAGCCTTTTGTTGATGTGATGCCTCAGGGCAGCCATCCACAAACTCGCAGTGTAAAAGGTGCCAATCACTGCCGGTTGGCTATTCATCGCCCACAAGGTCGCGACACTATAGTTGTGCTTTCTATTATTGATAATTTGGTTAAAGGTGCATCAGGTCAGGCAGTTCAAAATATGAATATCATGTTAGGTCTGGATGAAACTGCAGGTCTTAATACTGTGGCATTAATGCCCTAGGGATTAAGACCGTTATGAAGGAAGTTATCGGTAGTAAGCAGTATCGGTCTATCGTTGTGCAGGATAAACCTTCACGACGACGTTTAGTTATTGCCAGTGTGGTGTTGATGGTCGTGGCTGTGGCGCAACTGGCATACTGGCATGGTGGTCATACAATCCGTGCCGATTACCGTCAGCTTACGATGGAATATGCAAAGCTGGTTGAGCAATTGCAAATAGCACAAGCGCGTTATCAGGATGCAAGTCAGCAGCTAACCAATAGTCGGTTGGGTTCGGATATTGATAGAAAATCTGTTCAAGCAGTGCGGTCAACGGTCGGCGAACATAAGCAAACGATTAATCAGCTAAACGAGGAGATTAATTTCTATAAAGGGTTGATGGCGCCCACCGAACGCGAGCGCGGTCTAGGAATTCGTAGTTGGGAAGTCTACCGCAGTAGTGTGCCTAATCGTTTTCACTATAAATTGGGCTTGCAGCAGTTGGCATTGAAGCACCAGGTATTAAAAGGCTCTGTTCAGGTCAATGTGATTGGCAAGCGCAATGGCGCAAAAGCCATTTTGCCATTGAGTGCTTTATCGGGGCAGGCCGATAAAAAATTAAAATTGAGATTTAAATATTTTCAATATCTAGAAGGCGAACTGACCCTTCCTAAAGACTTTGTTGCAGAGCGGGTTAATATTATAGCCAAAGCGACATCGCCCAAAGCTGTAACAGTTGATAAATATTACGATTGGAGCGTTAAAAAATAAAACCCCCAAAAAATAAATCGTTAACTCTGGGAGAATAATATGGCATTTTCAAGCAGCAATTCAACGACGTTAATTGCTAAAGATTCGGAAATGACTGGCGATATAAAATTCAGTGATGATCTTGAAATACAAGGTTTGGTGCGAGGCAACATTCATGCGGATAGCGATAAGGCCACCGTGCGTATTGTTGAGGGCGGTAGGGTAGAGGGTGAGATCCATGTTCCCAAAGTCATTATTAATGGCGATGTCACCGGCGATGTTCACAGTAGTGATCATGTTGAGCTTGCCGCCAAGGCCAGTGTCGATGGCAATGTGCATTACAACTTGATTGAAATGGTTAAAGGGGCGCAGCTTAATGGGAATTTGGTTTATGCCGGTGCAGGTAAAAAAACCGCTAATGTGGTCATTGATCAAAACCAGCAAGAGGCATTTTGAGCTTTTTTATCTTCGGTAGTCACAACCCATAGCTTTAAATGCCCTAATCGCAGTTTCTCGCGTGATAGTAGTTGACTGTATCAGTCAGGCTTTTGCATAATCCAGATCATTGATCTCCCAATAGCACCCACATCTGTTTTATTGAGTTTTAGAGGTAAGTTTATGTCAGCCGCAGAAATGCACACCCCGCAGGTGCTGATTTTGACAGATAAAGCCATTAGTAAGCTCAAAAGCCTTGTCGAGGAAGAGGCTAACGATGAGCTTAAGTTGCGTGTATTTGTGACGGGGGGTGGTTGTTCGGGTTTTTCCTATGGATTTACATTCGATGAAATTGTGGCTGAAGACGATGCTACAGTTGAAGTCGATGGCGTGATGGCTTTGGTTGACCCGATGAGTTATCAATATTTGGTAGGTGCCGAAGTGGATTATGAAGAGGGTTTGGGCGGCTCACGTTTTGTGATTAATAACCCTAATGCCGATACGACCTGTGGCTGTGGTGCTTCCTTTTCGGTTTAATGTCTTTGCCTAACAAGCGAACAAAATCCTCTCTATTGTTAAACGTAATAAACCGCGCCTAAAACGACCATTTCCTTTGCGCCTGTCGCATTAACCAAATTCGCATATTGTCTGGTGATAGTTTGCTTGGCTAGCCAGGCAAACGTGGCCGCCTCCACCCATGGCGCAGCAATACCCAGTTGTGCAGTATTGGCGATCAATTTCGGGTGTGCCAAGGCTTCAAGCCTCAGCATTAAATGGCTGTTAAACGCACCGCCACCGCAGATATAAATTTCATTAACCGCCGCGGGAAGTTTTTTAATTTCATTGCTGATGGTTTGCGCTGTCAATTCCAGCAAGGTTGCTTGAATATCTTGGGGGGATAAGGTTAACGAAGCGGTGACTTGTTCAAGCCATGTTAAATTAAAATCTTCACGGCCAGTACTCTTTGGAAGATCCTGCTGAAAATAAGCGTGGGCCATTAATTGCGATAATAAAGCAGGGTCGACACTGCCGCCTGCCGCCCATTCACCGCTATCGTCATAGTCTTTTTGCTGATGTTTATTGATCCAGCTATCCATCAAAATATTGCCGGGGCCGGTGTCAAAGCCGAGATTGTCACCGTTGCTACCTAGGTAAGTGATATTGGCCATACCGCCAATATTGATAATGGCGCGGTTATGTTTTTTAGAGGCGAAGGCGGCTTGATGAAAGGCCGACGCCAATGGTGCGCCCTGTCCGCCGGCGGCGATATCTTTGCGGCGAAAATCGGCGACCGTGGTGATGCCTGTTTCATAGGCGATGGTATTGGGATCGCCAATTTGTAAAGTAAAAGGGTGTTGCAATTGCGGTCTATGGCGAATGGTTTGGCCATGACAGCCAATGGCTTGAATCGCTTGTTTTGGAATGTTGCATTGGCTTAATAGCGTATTTGCAGCATCAGCAAAGACTTTGCCCAAGGCTCTATCCGCTTCACCCATGCGGTCAATTTCATTTTGATCGGGTAGACAAAGAGCGATGAGTTGTTGGCGTAATGAGTCCGGTATTGTGTAACTGAGAGCATCAATTAGTTGGAAGTTTTGGCCGCTAAGATCAATGATGGCAGCATCAATGCTGTCCAGACTGGTGCCGGACAGTAAGCCAATATAGTAAGCAGGAGTTTCTCTATCACCGCTGCCCATTAAAGCGTTGAGCCG
This sequence comes from uncultured Oceanicoccus sp., assembly GCF_963968385.1. Lineage (NCBI taxonomy): Bacteria > Pseudomonadati > Pseudomonadota > Gammaproteobacteria > Cellvibrionales > Spongiibacteraceae > Oceanicoccus > uncultured Oceanicoccus sp. The sequence continues at coordinate 4,415 of NZ_CAXAHB010000049.1, read as the reverse complement.
CCAGAGAGTTGATTAGCTTTGGCTAGGTTGTGATGATTATAGTAAGCCGCCAATTGCATTTGCAGGCCATCGATGTGTTCAAGAAAGGCTTCCTTCTCGTGGCTGGCGATACTTTCGGCTTTGGGTAATTTTTGTAGAATGGTGCGTGGGTTGCGATGCACGCCATTGACTAAAAATTCATAATGCAGATGTGGGCCGGTGGCATAACCGGTTGATCCCACCCAGCCGATAATCTGCCGTTGTTTCACAGGCTGGCCCTGACGTACAGCTCGTTTATGCAGGTGTAAGTATTTGGTGACGTATTTGGAGCCGTGTTTGATAAAAATATAATTGCCGTTGGCTTTGCTGTAACCCGCTTTTGATACTCGGCCATCACCGGCAGCGTAAACCGGTGTACCTCTTGATGCGGCATAGTCAATGCCACGGTGGGGCTTGGTTGTTTTAAACACGGGGTGGAGACGTTTTAAATTAAAGCCAGAACTAATGCGGGTAAAGTCTAGCGGTGCGCGTAAAAAAGCTTTACGCATACTAAGGCCATCTTTGTTGTAGTAACCAATGCTGCCGTCGGGATGAATATAGCGATAAGCCGTATAGGTCTCTCCACGATTGGTAAACTGTGCCGCCAAAATGGGACCATTGCCCAATTTTTTGTCATCGAGAAAATTTTCTTGGTAGAAAAGAGTAAATTGATCACCAGCGCGCACATCGTAAACAAAATCAATAACACCGCCAAAAATATTCGCCATTTCCATGATCAAGTTTTGCGAGAGACCAGCACTTTGCGCTGCACGATACATCGATGAAGTAATAATGCCGCTGCTATAATTTTGACGGATTTCGGGTTCTCTACGAATATGGGTGGTAATAAATTTGTTATCTTCGCGTTGGTAGAGCGTTGTCTCAAGACGGTTATGAATATGTTTAAGGGCTTGCAGCCTGCCTGCATCATTAACCTGTACCGCCAACTTTTCTCCGGGGTGGAGTTTGAGTAATTGCTTGGAGTCTTTACTGTTGCTGACAATATCGTAGACATCCGATGCTGAAAGCGAAACGCGTTGGAAAACTTTGGATAAATTATCACCGCTTCGGATGGCGATTTCTTGCCATGGCTGCTCTGGGTTTTTAGGCGGCACATCGGAACTGGTGTTTTTAGCATCCAGATTCAAATCGACTGGCATACTGACTCGGGTAGCCTCAGCCGTGTGGCCGGGCAACAGTAAAGCACCTAGCAATACCACTGCCACCACAGCGCCAGCCACCAAAAGGTGCTTGCGTGGGTATTCACCGGTGGTTTGGCTGATTTGCCGCCGTTGTTTTTCTTCTGTGCGCATGTAATGGTCTATTGGTTGTTGCCGCGGTTTCCAGTCATGGAGCCCAATAACAGCAAGTATAACAAAAAATCGTTAAATCCATGCATTTGGCAAGGCGTTATAGTTGAAGTCGGGATCTAGATTTCGGCTGTTGTAGTATGGCTGTCTATTTTGCACGGTTTGCATTTATAGTCACTTGCGGTATTGTGCGCCCTCTCTGCGAGCTTATAGTGGCGCTTTCAAGGCTGATTTTCAATCAGGGCTAGCTTGCAGAATGGTTTCCATTAATGCATAGATAGAATCAGTAATCACAAGATGGGTAATAAAAAGATTATGTCGATTGAGGGTAAAGCGTTGATTGCTGACCTGCGGTCTCGCGGGTTAATTGCACAAACTACTGCTGATCAGGAGCTAGAAGAGCATCTGACTGGCGAGAGCCGCACCCTCTATTGTGGCTTTGATCCCACGGCTGACAGCCTGCATATCGGTAGCCTGGTGCCGCTATTGACCTTAAAACGCTTCCAGCTGGCAGGGCATAAACCGCTGGCTTTGGTAGGAGGTGCTACAGGCTTGATTGGCGATCCTTCCTTTAAGGCAGAAGAGCGCAAATTAAATACGCCGGATATCGTCGCCAATTGGGTGGATAAGCTCAAGGCTCAAGTAAGCCGCTTTATCGATTTTGACTGTGGTGGTCATGCTGCCGAAGTGGTGAACAACCTAGACTGGATTGGCGATATGGATGTGCTGAGCTTCCTGCGGGATATCGGCAAGCACTTTCCGGTTAATCAGATGATCAAAAAAGAGTCGGTAAAGCAGCGCATTGAGCGTGAAGGTGAGGGCATTTCCTTTACTGAATTTACTTATATGATTTTGCAATCGCTGGATTTTGCCGAGTTATACAAGGCTAACCAGTGTACCTTGCAGATTGGCGGCTCTGATCAGTGGGGTAATATCACCGGTGGCGTGGAGCTGACTCGCCGCCGTTACAGTGGTCAGGTCTATGGTTTAACCCTGCCTTTGGTGACAAAGGCCGATGGCACTAAATTCGGTAAGACTGAAAGTGGCACTATTTGGCTCGATGCCACCAAAACCTCACCTTATGCCTTCTATCAATTTTGGTTAAATACCGCTGATGCGGATGTGTATAAATTCCTGCGCTATTTCACCTTTCTTAGTATTGAGCGTATTAATGAGATCGAAGCGCTGGACAAAGAGCAGCAGGGTCGCCCTCAGGCGCAGAGTATTCTAGCTGAAGAAGTGACCAGCTTGATTCATGGTGATGATGGCCTAGCTGCAGCCAAGCGCATTACCGAGGCGTTGTTTACTGGCGATCCCTCACAATTATCAGAAGATGATCTTAAGCAGCTGCGTTTGGACGGTTTGCCGGCTAGCGATATAAAGGCTGAAGACCTGATTGATCGGCCTTTAACCACGCTATTAAGTGACTGTGGTATGGCCAAGGCTGGGCGTGAAGTGAAAGATGCGCTGGGTCGCAATGCTGTATTTATTAATGGTGCAGCCAAAGGAATGGCTGATAATGGCGCTAGCGCTGAATGTTTTGCCAAAGACCATGCCCTTTATGGTCGTTTTTTTATCGTTAAGCTGGGTAAGAAAAAGTATCACTTGCTAGAGTTGGTTTGATTTGAGTTTGAGCCCGTTATTGTCACGAAGGCAACAATCGGACCTGCTCTTTCCGTTAGTTTATTGAGTTTTATCTAGTAATGACGGCAGGCTGTCTGCTCGTTGTTAGGTGCTTGGCGCAAATACAGTCGCCCTGACTGGTTTTTTATTGGCCAAATAGTCAATTATTTGAGCGTTTTTCCGCTTTTTTACCTATTTCTGAAATAAACCCCTATCAGTCTGTTGACAGCGATTTTTACGCCCCTATAATGCGCGCTCTCTTCGGGTGTCACCCGTTAGAGAAAGTGGCATCCTGCTGGTAAAACAGCCTGAAATAAATTCACAAAATTTATTTTAAAAAAGTGGTTGTCACGGTGAGTTAACTCTGTATAATTCGCCTCCCTGTCAAGTGGAGCCTATGCTGCGCCTTGGCAGAAAGCCTTAGAGTCCTAGCGACCAAGGCAGCTCTTTAACAGATTGGATCAAGTAATTCGTGTGGGCGCTTGTGAATTGATAATGACGATAAATTATTATCAGGAATACAAGTGACTACACGCAGCAAATAGATTTATTTGAAGCGATTATGAACTAATTCCTGAGCCTAGGATTTTGGGTTGTAAAGTGAGGCAATCACGTAACAACCCTCTCTTGCTGATCTATATAGAGAGGCAGAGGTAAAAGATTAAACTGAAGAGTTTGATCATGGCTCAGATTGAACGCTGGCGGTAGGCTTAACACATGCAAGTCGAACGTGAAAGCTCTTCGGAGTGAGTAGAGTGGCGGACGGGTGAGTAACGCGTAGGAATCTACCTAGTAGTGGGGGACAACATGTGGAAACGCATGCTAATACCGCATACGCCCTACGGGGGAAAGTATGGGACCTTCGGGCCATACGCTATTAGATGAGCCTGCGTAAGATTAGCTAGTTGGTGAGGTAAAGGCTCACCAAGGCGACGATCTTTAGCTGGTCTGAGAGGATGATCAGCCACACTGGGACTGAGACACGGCCCAGACTCCTACGGGAGGCAGCAGTGGGGAATATTGCGCAATGGGGGCAACCCTGACGCAGCCATACCGCGTGTGTGAAGAAGGCCTTAGGGTTGTAAAGCACTTTCAGCGAGGAGGAAAGGGTGTACGTTAATAGCGTGCATCTGTGACGTTACTCGCAGAAGAAGCACCGGCTAATTCAGTGCCAGCAGCCGCGGTAATACTGAAGGTGCAAGCGTTAATCGGAATTACTGGGCGTAAAGCGCGCGTAGGCGGCTTGTTAAGTCGGATGTGAAAGCCCCGGGCTCAACCTGGGAACTGCATTCGATACTGGCAAGCTAGAGTATGGGAGAGGGCTGTGGAATTTCTAGTGTAGCGGTGAAATGCGTAGATATTAGAAGGAACATCAGTGGCGAAGGCGGCAGCCTGGCCCAATACTGACGCTGAGGTGCGAAAGCGTGGGGAGCAAACAGGATTAGATACCCTGGTAGTCCACGC
>NZ_CAXAHB010000048.1:0-12933 GCF_963968385.1 uncultured Oceanicoccus sp. | reverse complement strand
AACTATCAACTAGTTAGGCTTTAATAATGGCGGAGAAGGAGGGATTCGAACCCTCGATACCATTTCTGATATATACCCTTAGCAGGGGCACGCCTTCAGCCACTCGGCCACTTCTCCAGATGAACTTTTGCGGTTTTTATACTGGTCGCACCAGTTGCGTTTACAGCGGCCTAGGCCCTATAAATCGAGCGCGGCATGATACCATATTTGCTAGAGAATCAAAGGCTTGAAAACAAGACGGCGGCGTCTTATTTGTTGCCAACATTATCGTTCTTCTCGTTCTGGATGCGCTGGTAAATCTCTTCGCGATGAACCGACACCTCTTTCGGTGCATCGATACCTAAACGTACCTGACTGCCTTTTACGCCTAATACCGTGACGGTGACTTCATCACCGATCATTAACGTCTCGCCAATACGGCGGGTTAAAATTAACATTGTCCTCTCCTCAGCATTTAGCTCATTGTATTGAGCTAACTGACCTATTTATTGTTGTGGTATGACGAGTCAATTCTAACCATAAGCCAACTACACACAAAGTCTGTAGTTGGCCAACAGCAACTTTCTTCCTGGTTACCTCTTGTAACGGATAGGCTAAACCCTAGCTGTGGTCTGTGATCTTTTGGTCCAAATCAAATGTGGAATGTAAGGCTCTGACCACTAGCTCTAGGAATTTTTCATCGATTACCACTGAGATTTTAATCTCCGAGGTGGTAATTAGCTGAATATTGGCATTAACCTCTGCCAGTGTTTTAAACATCTTGCTGGCAACACCAGCATGGGAGCGCATACCCACACCGACAATAGACACTTTGGCGATTTTTGCATCGGTGGCTACTTCACGGGCGCCCAGTTCCTTGGCAGTAGCCTGCAAAATCGATTCGGCCTTGGCCATATCATTGCGATGGACGGTAAAAGTAATGTCATTGGTGTTATCAGCGGCGGTATTTTGCACGATGACGTCAACTTCTATATTAGCATCACTAATAGGCCCTAAAACTCGGTGAGCGATGCCCGGGGTATCTGGAACACCCAAGATGCTGAGTTTGGCTTCATCACGGGTAAAAGCGATGCCCGATATGGCTGGAGACTCCATAGCATTATTTTCCTCTAAACTTATCAATGTACCGGGGCCATCCTGAAAGCTGTGTAGCACTCGCAGGGGGACATTATATTTACCGGCAAATTCTACGGCGCGGATTTGTAGGACCTTGGAGCCCAGGCTGGCCATCTCCAACATCTCTTCAAAGGTAATTCGATCAAGGCGACGAGCATTATCAACCACTCTTGGGTCGGTGGTGTAGACGCCATCGACATCGGTATATATCTGACACTCGTCGGCTTTTAAGGCCGCCGCTAATGCCACGGCAGTGGTATCTGAACCGCCACGGCCCAAGGTGGTGATATTGTTATGTTCATCGACACCTTGAAAACCTGCCACCACTACCACTCTGCCAGCATCGAGATCGGCACGAATATGGCGCTCATCTATCTCTTTAATTCGCGCTTTGTTATGCGCGCTGTCGGTCAGTATCCGCACCTGTGAACCGGTATAGGAACGGGCCTCGCAGCCGCGCTTGTTAAGCGCCATGCTTAATAAGGCAATGGTGACTTGCTCGCCAGTGGATACCAAGACATCCATCTCACGCGGTGTTGGCTGTTGCTCGATCTCTTTGGCCAAGGCAATGAGGCGATTGGTCTCACCACTCATGGCCGAGACAGCAACTACCATATCGTGGCCCTGACGGCGAAATTCGGCTACTTTGTCGGCCACCGACTCAATGCGTTCGACCGTACCGACCGAGGTGCCACCAAATTTTTGGACGATTAAACTCATACTTTTTACAAACAGTCTCAACCAAACCGATTAAAGGGTAAAACTTTGAGCCGGTGTTCTAAGCTTATTGCCGCTAAACAACAGCTAACGCCGCCTCAAGAGGGCCGCAATTAAACACTATAATGCCGCTAAATAAAACCATATCCGGACTGGGGCTGGGCTTTTAAATCAATAACCGGCTTTATTTATTAAAATTACTGCCTTTACAGGGTTTGTAGCGATACTTTGCTGCCGATTAGTCCGCGTTTGCTACCCAAGTTTTTACCGCGGTTAAGGCATCTGGCAGCGCAGCAATATCTGAACCGGCCCCTTTGGCCTTATCGGGCTTGCCACCCCCCTTACCACCGACCAACGCGGTGATATGCTTCATTAAATCACCGGCTTTTAGCCGAGCAGTAAGATCACTGGTGACACCACAGGCCAGATTGATTTTCTCGCCATCAATGCTGGCTAGCATAACTACAGCCGAACCGAGTTTGTCTTTTAATTGCGATACGGTGGTATCCAGTGTTTTCATATCGGCGCCATCAAGCTGGCTGGCAATGACTTTAATACCAGCCACGTCTTCTGCCTGAGCGGCAAGATCACTGCCAGCGGCAGAGGCCATTTTTGCTTTTAACTGCGCTAACTGTTTTTCTAATTGCTTGTGGCTATCTAACAATTGTTTAACTTTGCTGGTGACATTGTCTTTGGAGCCTTTGACCATGCCAGCAATTTCCGCCACACAGGCTTCTGTTTGGTCAAATAGCTCAAGCGCCGCTGCGCCGGTCACGGCTTCGATTCGACGAGTACCCGCGGCAACACCGGATTCTGAGGTAATACGCATCATACCAATATCACCCGTTCTGGTAGCGTGGGTGCCGCCGCATAGTTCGACCGAGAAGTGGTTATCGCCCATGGCCAGTACTCGGACTTCATCGCCGTACTTTTCATCGAATAACATCATTGCGCCCAGCTCGCGGGCATGGTCCATATCTGTGACGGTGGTTTCTACCGCGCTATTGGCTCGAATTTGGGCGTTAACCATGGCTTCTATCTCTGCCAGTTGCGCCGCGGTGACGCCCTCGAAGTGGGAGAAATCGAAGCGCAGTTTTTGTGCATCAACCAGCGAGCCTTTTTGGGTAACATGATCGCCCAATACGTTTCTTAAGGCGGCATGCAGCAGGTGGGTGGCCGAGTGGTTTAAGGCGGTTGCATGGCGAATTGAGCTATCGACTTCGGCTTCAAGGGTATCACCTAGCGACAGGCTGCCTTGACTCAGTACGCCATGGTGCAGATGGTTATCACCACTGCTGGTGGTATCTGATACTTCAAAACGCGCCGCGGCATTATGCAGCAGACCGCTGTCACCGACTTGTCCACCGGATTCGCTATAGAAGGGGGTGCTGGCAAGCACTACTACGCCCTGTTCACCTGCCGCCAAGCTGCTAACCGGCGCGCCGTCTTTTAGCAATGCGGTAATTTCACCGCGGTCGGATAATGTCTGGTAACCAGTAAACGCGGTGCTGCCGTCAATGCTGACACCTTCGGCCAAGTCCATGGTGAAGTTGCTGGCACTGCGAGCGCGTTGTCGCTGGGCTTCCATCGCTTGCTCAAAGCCGGCTTGGTCTAGAGTGAGGTTGCGCTCCCGAGCAATATCGCCGGTAAGGTCAACGGGGAAACCATAGGTATCGTACAGTTTAAAAATGGTGTCGCCAGGGATTTCGGTGCCGTTTAATTGCGCTAGGTCAGCTTCGAGAATTTTCATACCCTGATCGAGGGTTTTGGCAAACTGTTGCTCTTCGGTTAGTAGCACTTTTTCTAGTGCCGGTTGAAGTTTGGTTAGTTCCGGATAGGCCTCACCCATCTCAGCGGCAAGCGGACCAACCAATTGATAAAAGAAGGCGTCAGTAGCGCCTAATTTATTACCGTGCCGCACAGCGCGACGAATAATGCGCCGCAGCACATAACCACGGCCTTCGTTGGAGGGCAGTACGCCATCAACAATCAAGAAGGCACAGGAGCGAATATGGTCAGCAATAACCCGCAGCGAGGTGTGGGTGGTATCACTGACGCCGAGGATTTTGCCGGCGGCGTTAAGCAGGTTTTGAAATAAGTCGATCTCATAATTGCTATGCACACCTTGCATAACGGCTGCAATGCGCTCTAAGCCCATACCGGTATCAACCGAGGGAGCGGGCAAATCCTGCAGGGTGCCATCGGCAGAACGGTTATATTGCATAAACACGTTATTCCAGATTTCGATAAAGCGGTCGCCGTCTTCATCGGGGGAACCGGGTGGACCACCGGCAATGGCTTCGCCGTGGTCGTAGAAGATTTCGGTACAGGGGCCACAGGGGCCGGTATCACCCATTGACCAGAAATTATCCGAGGCGTATTTCGCCCCTTTGTTGTCGCCGATACGAATTATGCGCTCCGCTGGCAGGCCCATTTCATCTTTCCAGATCGCATAGGCTTCATTATCGTCGGCATAGACGGTGACAAGCAGTTTATCGGCGGGAATATTGAGCCATTGTTCGCCAGTCAAAAACTCCCAGGCATAGCTGATTGAATCGCGCTTAAAATAATCGCCAAAGCTAAAGTTACCCAGCATTTCAAAAAAGGTGTGGTGTCTGGCGGTGTAGCCAACATTTTCTAGATCGTTATGTTTGCCGCCGGCGCGAACACAGCGCTGTGAGCTGGTGGCGCGGCTATAGGAACGTGGGTCCTGCCCTAAAAAGACATCTTTGAACTGCACCATACCCGCGTTGGTAAATAACAATGTGGGGTCGTTGCCGGGCACTAGCGAGCTGCTAGCGACGCGGGTGTGCCCCTTTTGCTCAAAATAGCTGAGGAAGGCTTCGCGGATTTCAGAACTTTTCATGTGTTACCTTAGTAGCAATCTGGTTCGCCATTATTATCATTGGCTATTGTAAGGCGCCAGTTTAACGCCACAAACATGGCGACTAAGTATATAGGAAAGCAGGGAAAAAGGCCGAATATCAGCCGGTATTTAGGGTAGTTTCTGCAAAAATTTTAACGCCCAGTAACTTGCTATGGGTATTAACCCAGTTTTTCTTCAGCGCTGAGCTGGCGAGCTTCATTTTCTAGCATTACCGGTATGCCATCGCGAATAGGGTAAGCCAGACCGCTGGCCTTACAGACTAGCTCTTGGTTTTGCTCGTTATAGTCTAACGGCGCCTTGCTCACCGGGCAGACCAGAATGCTAAGTAGTTTGCTGTCGATCATATATATCCTCTGTTTTTTTTGCTTTCACAACCAGTATTTTATTGCGCTGGCATCGGTGGCACTAATAATTGCGGATCAATTCGCTGTTGCATCCAATTCATTCGCCAGTCTAAATGCGGCCCGGTGGCTCTGCCGCCGGCGCCGACTTCTGCCACGATATCGCCCGGTACAACCTGATCCCCCACTTTTGCGATTACCTTGCTGAGATGAATCATGGTTGAAGATACGCCATAGCCATGGTCAATAATCAGCGTGCCACCGGAGTAAAACATATCCTGATGGACTAAGGTCACTATGCCCGGTGCCGGAGTAGAAACAGGCGCACCCATTGGCGCCGCTATATCAATCCCATAGTGAGGCCGGCCCGGCACGCCATTATAAACACGCTGACTGCCATAAACACCTGTTATTGGCCCTATTAGCGGCCATTGGAACTGGCTGAGAAAATCCATCCGGTCTAAAAATTGCGCTCTGGCCTTGCGCACCTGTGCCGCTTCTTCACGACTGCGTTGAATATTGGCCGCGCTGGGGCTGATAATTTTTTTGGCAATGCCTTCAATGCGTTGAATATTATATTGGCGGGCAGCAATGGTCAGGGTCTTGGTGGTTTTATCGCCGTTGGCGTTTTCTATCGTTAACTCGGCATTGGCTTTAGCATCGCGCCCAAAGCCAATTACAAACACGCCCTGCTTGCTGACCTTAACCGCTCGCTGATCCAGCGTTACCAAACTATCCGGCTCAACCTGCCCGATAACCAGCCCACCCTGTTGCATCTGCCCTGTTAGCTGCAAGGCCGCAACTGTAGAAGGTAAATATAATAAGGCGAACAAGCTGGCAAATACTTTAAAGAGTAAACGACGCACAAAAACCTCGGTTTAGATAAAAGCCAGCAACACAATCCCGCACCGGCGATGAATAGGGCTATAATACGCTGCTCCAGCAGCATGAGGAAGACTGATGGGCCGTTATCGTCCACCGCGCCAACCCGGATCATTTTATATCACCCCCGAAGGTGAGAAGGCGTTGCGGGATGAGGTTTATCAATTGTGGAAGGTGGAGCGCCCACAGGTTACCGATACGGTTCATGAAGCTGCCAAAAATGGTGACCGCTCTGAGAATGGCGATTATATTTACGGCAAGCGACGGCTTAGGGAAATTGACAGTCGGGTCGGTTTTCTTACTCGTCGCCTGGATAAACTTGAGGTGGTTGACCGCATTCCCGACAACCAAAGCAAAGTATTTTTTGGTGCGTGGGTCACGGTAGAAGAACAGGACGGTCGTAAACAAAGCTATCGGATTGTTGGTCCGGATGAGTTTGATCTCAGTCTGGGCAAGCTGAGTATGGACTCGCCTCTGGCAAAAGCTTTACTGGGAAAATCTATTGGCGATGAGGTGGTGTTTAAAACACCGGAGGGCGAACGGGAACTTTATATCAGTGCGGTTCGCTATCACCCCTGAGCATTGATGATTTTTTCCACCGCCAATAAGCCGGCAATAGAAATAACATCGGTAATGCCGCCCTGCTCCAGCAGTTTGATCGCCTCGCTAAACGGCAAGTGCTTTACTACTAGATCCTTTTCGGTATCTTCCAATGCCTGCTCACCCTGTATTAGATCGCGGGCTAAAAAAACATAGCCCTGTTCATCGGTCACGGAGTTGGAGGTATGCAGTTTAAATAACGGCTGCCAATCACCACCGTATAATCCCGTTTCTTCTTTTAATTCGCGCTGGGCACACTGCAAGGGGTCTTCATTTAATGGTCCTCCGCCCATGGGGATTTCCCAGCTGTACTCATCCAACGCATAACGGTGCTGACCGACTAACACGGTATTGTGATTTTTATCGAGAGGGATAATGCCAATAGCTCGGTGTTTAAAATGGATTTTTCCATAGATGCCTTCAGTACCTGCCGGCGTTATCACCTCTTCATGGGTCAGATTAATCCAAGGATTTTCATACACTTGGCTGCGGCTTTTACGTTGCCAAGGGCCTATGCTTACCGGCTTGTCACTATTGTCGCTCATGCAGCTTTCCATGGAGGTTATAATCGATGTTATAGCTGTCACTGGCTTGCTATTAAAGCGGCCGACAACTAGGGTTGATTCAATGCAAACATAGTTTATCAGTCAGGGTAAGGCCAGACAAAGTCAGCCTACCCCCGCAATAATAAAATCATGTTAGAGTATTGCCAGATATCCGTGGCAACGGGAACCTAGCTATGAACAAACCGACTGAACGTCGTAGCCACCCTCGCTATCCCGCCAGCAATATCAAGGTGCTGATTAAGTCATTGCGCAATGACGGTGATTGGGAACAAGGCACTATCAGCACCGTTGACTTTAATCGTTTTGGTATTGGGCTTGAAACCGACCACAATTTTGCTATCGGCGATATTCTGTCGCTGCTTATAAGCACTGATGACGCCACTATCGCCGAGGTCAATGGTCTGGTCTGCAACCGTAGCCATACGCCCAGCGGTTACCGCTTTGGGGTTCGTTTTGAGCATACAGACTGTCAGCAGGAAGTGTCGCCGGATGCGGTAATTAATATCAGCGAAGAGATATTAATGATTGAACGGGAGGCTGCATCGATAACGCATTAGGCCCCCAGCCTTGCTAACTGCGGCGATAATAGGGCCATTGGAAGCCAAATCAGGCACAGCCAAAGCACTAGTTAGTGCAAATTAAGGCCAAAAAAACTAATACTTTTGGAGTATTGTTGTATTTCCTTATCCATTAGAGAATAACCCTACTCTACTAATAAGTTATTCTCAGCCGATAGTGAGCACAATATGCGAATCCTAATTGTTGATGATCATCAGTTAATTCGAACCGCCTTAAAGGATTTATTCAACCGGCTCTACACAACAGCGGAATGTGTTGAGGCCCTCAGCGGCAAAGATGCACTCGCTAAAGTGGCTGAAATGGATTTTGATGTGGCCATTTTGGATTTATTTATGCCTGGCGAAACCGCCTTTGTTTTCCTCCGCAAGCTCTGCAAACAGCAGCCAAAATTGCCGGTAGTGGTGCTGTCTGCCACAGACAGTCAGCAGCATATGCAACAATGTATGGATTTGGGTGCCTCGGCCTTTATCAATAAAGGTGAGGCCATAGAAAAGGTGGCCGATGCAGTTGAAAAGGTCTTGTCTGGCGGTACCTTTTTATCCAACAAACTTAAACGCATTAAACAGCCGGATATGTCGGATTCAGAACATTTGCCTGACCTTGGTCTGGACACGATACTCACTTCACTAACGGATCGGCAATTGGATATTTTAAGGCTGATAGGGCAAGGCAAATCTAACAAAGTGATTGCTCTGGAAAAACAGCTATCGGGCAATACGGTTAAGGTGCATGTCAGCGCCATACTGCGAGCACTGGATTTAAAGAACCGAACACAAATCGGCTTGCTGGCGCAAAAATTTGGCCTGCTCAATGATAATCAATCTGCCTAAAAAGATAGTGAATCAGCAATACGGTTAATAAGCTTTTGGCTTAACAAAAAAGACAAATAATTAATGACAAGGATTGGATCGACATTTAAAAGGGTTTTAACCACGCCGCTATTACTAGCTGCGATGGTTTTGTATGTGCCGATGGTGGCGCAAGCTGGTAGTAATGCGGTTACCTTTGTGGTGACTAAAAATGACGGTATCCCCCAACATATTATCCACTCTACCGAACAGGCATTAATCAAAACAGGCATTGAGATTGATAAATCTATTATTGAAGTCAATGACTCCCAAACGGCCAATGCAGCTGTTAGAGCATCCAACCCCAAAGATTTAATCGTTTCGATTGGCACCAAGGCAGCCGCTTTTGCCTACCGGCAATACCCCGATAGACCGATGATCAATGCGCTGATTACCCATTCCAGCTTTGCACAATTGGTGGATAATCATTTAGGCGGTGCAGAACAAGCTCTGAATCTGGAGATAACGCCGTTATTGATTAATCAACCGATCTCGCGATTTTTTACCCTTGGATTACAGCTTGTGCCCGAGGCTAAAACTATCGGTGTATTAATCGGACCTTCCAATAAAGCCAAACTACCCGATATCAAAGCCCAGGCAGAAAGACTGGGGCTGACTATCAATATTGCTTTGCTCAAACCCGATAGCAATCCGATAAAAGTGATTGAACCGATTATGCGTAGCAGCGATTTTTTTGTAGTGCTGCCAGATCGAAAATATATCAATCAACTGGCGGCCAAATGGATCTTGCCGCTAAGCTATCGCTACAACAAACCCGTTATTGCCTACTCAAAAAAATATGTTGATGCCGGCGCACTGGCTGCTGTTTTTTCTTCACCCGACAATGTTGCAACCAGGGTTGCAGCCACAGTTGCAACTACTGTTACAACTACTATAGCCAAGCAACTGCAACAGGATATACCCAAGGCAACGGCTGGCACAGATAACAATCAATATTTCTCCGTTGCCCTGAACCGTTCGGTCGGTCGCTCGCTTCGGATTCAACTACAGCAACCCGAGTATTACCAACAGCAGTTACAAGCCAAGGAGAAATCAACTCCATGAGTGATTGGACAAACCTTAAAGGCATTCGCCAACGTTTGCTCCTTACCTCTATAGCACCGATTTTGATTGTTGCCTCGGCTCTATCTTGGCTTAGCCTATCAAACCACAATGAATCATTGACTCGCTCTTTAATAGACTCTGGCGAGTCGACGGCAGCGTTTCTTGCGGCTACGGCAGAATTAAGTATGTACGCAGAAGATCGTGCTTCTCTGGAAACCTTAGGCCTCGGCGCATTGCGTTTCCCCTCTACGGCCAGTGTCGGGTTTATCAACCGTAGCAATCAATTAATTGCCGTTACCGGCAATCCCAATATTATGACTGCTGATTATATAAAACCCTGCATAGAACAAAGCAGCTTTAATACCCTTGATTATTTGCATATCTGCAAACCCATTATTGCTAACACCAAACAGCTGTCTGATTTTAGCTCTGAAGAACAAAGTGATGATGATTTTGAGCAGGAGCAATATGGTTGGGTGGTATTGGCTATCAGTATGGAACCACTGTATCAGCAGAAACAGTCCAATCTTTATCTTATCAGCTCAATCACCTTGGGCGTGGTATTGATCATTTCTATTCTAGCTTTAAGAATCGGGCGCAGTATTTCAGCACCCATACTAGCACTGGAAAAAACGGTTAATGATCTTGGCGCAGGCAATTTCGACAGCCGGGCACAAGAGGCGGGGCCTCTAGAAACACAAACATTGGCCAAGGGCATTAACAGCTTGGCAACCACCGTCGCCACCTCACAGAAGCAACTCGAACAGCGAGTAGAAGAATCTACCCAACAATTGGTTCTGGCATTAAAAAATATTGGCGATAAAAACACTACTCTGGAAAAAACCCAGCAAGAATTAAAATCAGCCATGACGGCTAAAGATGAGTTTCTGGCTAGAATGAGCCATGAATTGCGCACGCCTTTAACCGCCATCGCCGGTTTTTCTCGTTTATTGCAACGATCTGGAATGGATGAAACCCAAAAACAATACAGTGGCAATATTGTTGGCGCCTCAGATTTATTGATGGGCACGATTGATGGTATTTTGGATTTTTCGAAACTGCAGGAAAAAGCACTCACGATTGAAGTCATCGAATTTGATTTGCGCGATGCCATGGAAAGCCTGCTCGCTATGCACGCCTACCAGTCTCATACCAAATCATTAGAATTGGTTCTAATTATCGACCCCGATGTTCCGACTAACTTGCAAGGCGATTCCACCCGTATTAAACAGGTGATTAATAACCTACTGAGCAATGCTATTAAGTTTACTCCGCTGGGTGACGTGGTATTACATATCACCATAGTTGAGGATTATGCTGATAAAACCCGACTCTCCTTTCAGGTTAAAGATTCAGGTATTGGCATGGATAAGGAAAGCCAAAGCCGTTTATTCAAACCATTTTCTCAGGCTGATCACTCGATTACCCGTCGCTTTGGCGGCACCGGCTTAGGGTTGGTGATCTGCAAACAGTTGCTGGATTTAATGGATGGCAGCATCAGCATTGACAGCGAACCGAATCAAGGCAGCACCTTTGTTGTCGAGTTACCCTTAATGAAAAATACCTCTCCAGAGGGCAAGACTACCCCTTCGGTTGTTGGCTCAGAAATCCCACTTAATATTGTCGCATTTGAACCTAACCGCTGGACGCGCCAGGCATTGAGTAGCTTGCTAACCAACTGGTATGGCAAAGTATTTTTATCCCATTCAGAGCAGAGTTTAGTGGACAAACTCGGCAACGATAATAGCACTGATGTAGTGATTTTTGGGCTCGCACCCGACTGTACAGATAATGATTATATAGCACAGCAATTAGCTGATATTAGAAAATCCTTTACTGGCCCAATCGTTATTCTTAATAGCTATAGCGAATGGGATAATCATTTTACTGAGCCCTACTGGCGTGAGGCTGCACCCATCCACCATTTATCTAGACCGCTACGCCGACATGTTTTGCTCAACAAACTGCAAGAGCTGCAGGGTGTCAGCTCAGCCAGCGATACCCAACCTACGGCAATGGCCCAACATCTCAGAGGGTTAAAAATACTGGTTGCTGAAGATAATCAATATAGCCAACACCTGATCCAGTTAATGCTTGAGTTATTAGGTGCCGAAGTTGTGACCGCCGACAATGGTGAACAAGCTATCGAGCAATTTGAACAGCACTTTGTAGACGTGGTACTGATGGATATTCATATGCCGGTTATGGATGGTATAGCAGCAACACTGCGCATTGCCGAATTGGCCGGAGAGGAAGGCATTCCAGTTATAGGATTAACCGCCAATATTATGGAAAATGAACGCCAGGCTTTATTCCAAGCCGGCGCGGTCGATCTTTTATTTAAGCCTTTGAATGAACAGCAACTGATTAAAACCATTACTGAACTAGTGGGCAGAACAGTGGTGGAAAATGGACATTGTAATACCGCCGGGCTACTGGACGCCGTGGCCTCAAAAGAGACACTCAAAGACGAACTTAACCGCCTAGTGCAAATTTTGGAACAGGCGGTCAACAGCCAGCAAATGGATAACACCGCCGAGATTATCCATGAAATGCTGGGGCTCTCGGGTATGTTCGGCACAGAGGATGTTACTGTCAAGATCAATCAACTGCGCTCAGCATTAAAGGCTGATGTCGAGCAGGTAACTATTCTAGCGTTGGTAAAAACCATAAAAACAACCATCAGCACACTATAAAATTCTCTTCACCTGAAAATTATCTATTGTGCATAAGGCATATTTCTGAGTTAATAACGTCCGGATAGCTTATTTAATAATAAAAAACGGGATGTTTATGACTCAAAAGTTGCTTGGAGCCACTAGCAAACGCTCTGTCTCTAATATATTTCTAACCATTGGCCTTATATTTAGCCTGCCTGTCGCTGCTGGCAGCGGCTTGGTAACGGAAGAGGATATATTCGGTGATATCCCCGTGGTAACGGGTGCCAGCCACTTTCCGCAGACTATTTCAGACGCCCCAGCCTCAGTATCGATTATTGATCAGAAAATGATCGCCGCCTCCGCTGCTGTAGAAATCGTGGATTTATTTCGATTAATTCCCGGCTTTCAGGTGTATATGCCCCACTACGGTCGCCCTGCGATTAACTACCATGGTTTTCCGCAGGAATACTCCTATCGGATGGAAGTCAAAATCGATGGCCGCTCGGTTTACGAACCCGCGGAGAATGCGGTGCTATGGTCAACTCTGGGCATAGACCTAGATGATATTGACTATATCGAAGTGATCCGCGGTGCCAACGCTCCCGCTGATGGGGCTAACGCTACCACAGCCTCAGTCAATATTATTACCAAGACGCCCCTATCCACAGAAGG